>JADFGN010000603.1 GCA_022567695.1 Candidatus Poribacteria bacterium
GAGGACGATAAATTTCTTGATTTGACATCACATACTCCTTCAACATAATCTGATTCTCTTATAACTCCCGCCTTGTTATTTTCTTCGACTTACATGGAGAATAGCTGGTCTGATGGTTACTTCTTTCAAATAGGAATCCTCAAGCCGTTACAAGCTGACACGTAGGTGCGTTCAAGCCTAACAGGAACGGCAATCTCTGAACTGATATACAACGGCACATCTGGTAGCGCATCGCCAACCGCTAATTCGTAACTCCATAATTCAATTGTGGGAGCTTTATGATCTGAAACATAGCGGTAACTAAATTTCTCTATTAAAGTATATATTTTAAACCACAGGACCCGCATGATAACTGATTTCTTGCGGGAACTTATTCACGAAAATTAGTTACTGAAGGTGATGTTATCACACAATCTGTTAGATTGTGCAATCTGGCAGATTGTGCCGAAGAAATTGCCCCTTCGGGTGGGAGGGCAGACCTCGCGCAAAACTGACAGTTTGCGTTACACATCTACTGCACCCCTTCCCGAATCTGACGACGTTGTTCACGAAAAGTGGGTTCAGTCGGCGCGAGACGAATTGCTTCATCAATAGCCTTCAACGCATCGTCATAGCGTTTTTGAGCAAAGTAAAGTTGTGCTAAATCACCATGCGGTCCCGGCTGATTTGGAGCAAACTTGATTGCCTCTTGGTATGAATCTATTGCCTTTTTAAGGTCGTTTGCATCGGCATGGATACTCCCCAAAAGGTAATGGGCACGCCACGAATTTCGATCGGCGGTTAATGCTTTCTGAGCGTATTCAATCGCATTGGCTGTCATTTTCTTATAGTAATAGATCGAGGCCATGACAGCAAAAATAGGAGCGGGAAGATTTGCATCCAACGCTTCAAGCCGCTGATAAGTCTGCAACGCTTCATCGTAGCGTTCCTGCCGTTCGTAAATTGGCCCTAACAGCACGTAAACTTCGGGACGGTTTGGATTCAACTTGAGTGCGTCCTCAAAAGCATCCGCCGCTTCCGCCAATTTGCCTTGCATCTCATAGATATTCGCCAAGTGAATGTATCCCTGAGCATCCTTCGAATCTTTTGCCACGGCCTGTTTTACAGCCTGTTCAAGTTGTTTGAGTTCTTGTTGCTCGTCTTCACGAACCAATCCGGTAGCAACTCCAAGGTTGTATTGAATCGTGGCATCGTTGGGATTGATGGTTTGCGCTTGATTAAATAAACTCACAGCTCGGTCATATTGTCCCCTAGCATACGCAATCTGTCCTTCAATCAACTTCTGAGTGGCATCGAAGTAAAGTTTAATCTGCTTTCTGACTTCCGTTCGCCCTTGGAGTTTGTCACCATAATTCGTCAAATAAGGCGTGATCTCTTCACGATACGGTTGCATCCCCTCAATGTTTTTGTAGGTTGTATTCACCAGTTCTTGAGAACGGAAAAATTCCAGACGTGGGCGATTATCGGTATGAAGCGGTGCGCCTTTGGCATATCGCCGAACAGCTTCTTCACCCATCATAAATGAGTCGAGTAAAGACATACCATCGAGGTCATCATGGGCAAGCCCTTCACGGATGCTTGGAATTTGCGCCCGCCTCATAAAATCCTCATAATTGATCTTGAGGGGTTCGGGGGTGCCAATCAGGATAACGAAATCGGGGGTGTATTTGTACCATAACGTTGTGTGTGGAAACACCTCAATAAACGTTCGTACAAGGGTTTTGTAATGGTCTGCAGGAAGCCGATGGAGTGGCACCCACTGGCACATGATTCCATTTTCGGTCAAAATGCGTTTGCACAATCTATAAAAATCAGCCGTGTAGATATTAGAACTTCCTGCGCTGACGAGAGGGTGGATAATCCCTGTGGAGATCATATCATATTTCCGCTGCGTCATCAAGATATAATTCCGTCCATCATTGATGGTATGGCTAAACAACGGGCTATCAAGAACGTTGCGATTCACATGGCTGAAGTGTTTCCGCGCCGCATCGATAACCCCTTTTGAGAGCTCGACGGCATCTACCCGTACGCCGTGTTGAGTGATCGAATAGGATGTGACCCCCATGCCAAATCCGACCACAAGGGCGCGTTTCGGATTTGGATGCAACAATAGGGGCAGATGCGCAATCACGCGGTGCGATGGGGAATCCCAGCGGGAAGCATCTGCGGCTTGATTGGTATCCACATACAACCGATAAATGTCTTCATCGTCCTTCAATGTTGTGACCGTTGCATCGACCTCTTCGTTGTAATCAACGAGTGCATCTCCCGGTCTTTGTGTGCGAAAAATTGCACTCTTGAGAAAGAGCGGCTTGTTGGCAGTGAATAGAACGATTAACGCCAATCCGACTGTCAGAATGGTTCCGCCAATTGCAGCCCCACCGAAAACTTTCCGGCTTGCTTCCGATCCATCCCCGACGCGGGGGGAGTCCTGTGCGGAAACGCTACCACTTCGGAAAACCAAAACACAACCTATGACGGTATTTAACGCCGCCATCAGGATAATACTGGGACGAATCCCAATCAACGGAATCAGGATGAACCCCGCGCAAAAAGAGCCAAAGATTGAGCCAACTGTGTTCACTGCATAGACGTTGCCGATGCTACGTCCCAATCGAGCCGTACTGACTGTGTAAATTCGTATGACGAGTGGAAAACTTGCGCCCATCAAGAAGGTGGGAATAATCATCACAACTACACAGGCGACGAACGCCCAAATTCGCCCCGCCCCGAAGATCGATTGAAATGCGCTGCTGATATTGTATAGCTCTCCAAAAAGCGGTATCAGCACAATGGCAGAAAGCCCGATTCCGATCTGCACTAACCCGAAGAGGCTTACAAGTGACTTGATACGGTCGGCTATCCATGCAAAGATGAAGCTACCAAAAGCGATGCCAAAGAGAAAGGCTGCCAACATCGTTGAAAAAGCGTAAGTTGTGCTACCGAGGAAAAACACGAGGATGCGTGTCCAAAGGACTTCATAAGCGAGCGCACAGAACCCGGAAACGGCAAATGCCCAAAGCACCAGCCGCAAGAGTGGATTTGCTTCTAACGGTTCGGAAGATTCACGACTCACATCGTCCTGACGTTCAACATGAGTTGTGGGAACGGCGTTTATGATTCCTTCTTCTTCACTCGAATCCCACTGCTTATCCAGCCAAAAGGCAATAATTGCCACAGTTAAATTAATCCCCGCTCCCAAGTAAAGGGACTGTTGAACGCCTAGGTATTGAATCAGGAAAAATCCTGCGGCGACACAGCCGACAACCGCGCCAAACGTGTTGAGCGCGTAGAGGATGCCGACGTTAAATCCGAGCCGCTCTAACCGGTTTACGAAGAATCGACTCAGTATAGGCAGAGTCCCGCCCATCAAAGTCGATGGAACCAGCAGAACGAGGAACGACAGCACAAAGCGAATCAACGAAAGCGAGTAAAATTCGGCATTGAGTCCGCGATAGGCGAGGACATAAATTGCGTTGAGGAAGAGCAACAAGAACGGGAATATAATCGCAAAACCGGCGATGCCTGCTTCAAGGAGGGCATACAAACGTAGCGGACGTGTTTCTCGATCTGCCATCCGCCCAAAGTAAAAACTGCCAAGCGCCAACCCCGCCATGAATGCCGTCAACACGGTGCTTGCTGCAAACACGGTACTGCCAAAGACGAGGGTCAGTTGACGCATCCAGATCACTTCATAGATTAAGCCACTTGCACCCGAAAAGATAAAAATCAACCAAACGATAGGTTTAATGTTACGCACAATTTTTCTCCCAAAAGAGTATCTCGAATTCTAAAGTGCCTACAGTATAGTTGATGCCCAAAGCGTGAAACGTAACGCGTATTACGTAAATGCCCTCATGAATTCACTCATCTCCAGATGACGCGACTCTTTCACGAAGTGCCTTCCAATTACAGAGGCAGATTGATAGATCGGCTAGAGTTCATTATAACACATCTATCGCAGGGATGTGAACGTCAAAATGAGTGACGCATTGCTTTCCCACGACTATTTCAACAGGATAGTTATTTCTTACCAAGTTCCTTAGTCACGTAAAATTATCGCGTGCTTCAACTTCTTATAGTACCGATTCCGCTTTTTAAACTGTCTTTCGAGGAAAGGAGTTTTGCTGTCCCGATAATCGAAGATGTATCGAGTATTCTCAGAGACCTTTCCACGCTCAATCCTCCCGATGTACTGGACAAGCTTGCCTTCAAAAGCGAAGGGATACACCAAAAATAGACAATCCAAATTCGGAAAATCGGTGCCTTCACCGATTAAT
>JADFGN010000604.1 GCA_022567695.1 Candidatus Poribacteria bacterium
AGGAGATTCCCCGATTGGGGGCGAACCTCAGTTCTCGCAAGACACCGAGTGTTTGCCCGTCAACACACCCGGCGTCCGAAGAAAGACCGCGGGGGTATTATCTCATGAACTCAATTTACTTCGCTAACTTCTTTGCCTCTTTAAATTTTTGGGTTGCAAATTGCCCCCACTCTTTAAGCTTCTGATTGCGAAAATCTTGACGCTTCCAATCCTCTTGAGCGATTTGCATGGCTTCCTCCTCCGTGATCGGCAACCGCACAAGGGCTTGGATCGCCGCCTCGCGTTTCTCCGCCTTCTTGCATTTCTTGATTGCCTTCCACGCATTAACGAGGTCTTTATGCGAGTCGATGACGAGTGCTCCGATGATATCGTTGACGATATTCCAGCGCGTGCCTGCTTTCTCAGAGTCATAGTGAATCGGTTTCATATCCATTTTGAATGGATTAGGCACGACGCACCGATCGCCGAGTTCGTCATAAAGCGCGGGGATAACGCTTCGTCGATTTAAGCCACCTTTCCACTTCGGCCCTTCAGGGTCTGTGTCTTTGAGCACCCAGAGTTTCTGGGCTTCATCAGAAAAGACAAACTCAAGAAATTTTTGGGCGACCTTCAAGTTGGGGGCACCCTTGAGGATTGCGATAGAATCGGGACTGACAACAACCGCATCCGACGGCAGGATGTATTTGACTCTATCCTCTCCAACTTCGATAATCTTCCCGTAGGCGTAAAAATCGATCGCCATTCCGTAGATCACCTGTCCCAATGCAACATCTCTGGGGATGGCACTCGAGCCCGCCGAAAAGCCTCTTACATTCGCGCCAAGCTTTGTGATGAGTTCAAGTCCCTTTTCCCAGCCGTATCCTTGCAGAATGATTTCGTACATCATGTGCGCGCTACCACTTTCGCGTGGATCTGCTGCCCCAACCCAACGAAATACCTCTGGGTGTGTTAGATCGTTCCATGTGGAAACTTCAGGCAATCCGAGACGTTGGCGAAGCTCCTCGTTGTACATGATTCCGAAGGTGGACAAGGCGGCACCGTACCATCGGTATTCCGAATCGTAGACAGGGATACCGTAAATATCTTGGGGGATACGTTTCAATAGTGCTTCAGGCAGTTTGTATGGCTGTAGCAAACCTTTCTCGACAAGCTTTAGATAATAATCTGTGCCGCCACCGAAAAAGAGATCTAATCCAATTCCTTCAGGCACACGCTGAAATTCAGATTCGATAAACCGGAAATCAGAAGAGGTGCCTCCCCGATCGATCCATTCAACGTTCACAGCCCTACCCGTTTCGCGCTTATACCACGGTTTGAATGTGCGATCAAATTCTGATTCAATTCCCTCCGGGTGCGGGGAAATAATCACGAGCGAATCTTCTGCTAATGAAAAGCCAACCACTACGAAACAACAGATCAGTGTTATCGAGCTAACAAGTGTCTTCATTGATGTCAAGGTAAGTCTCCTTGTGAAATGACCGAAAGATGATTCGGCGAAAAACGAGATTAAAGGAAGCAACCACATCCCAAATAACAGGCGATATCTCTATATTGTTATATGAACAGTGTAATTGCGGGCATTTTCCAGATCAAAATAAGAATCAGAATCAATAAAATCGCGTACCAAACAAGCAGCTTCCATGAAATGAATTTTCCACGACGGCCAACAGATCTATCCATAAATTTCATAGTTTCGCGCCTTTGCAAAAGGGTCGAGATTCGACGCCTACACGCACCTACCTGGGGGTGCTCAGAAGTGCCACAACATCCATCGTCGTTGCGACAAACCAGTGGATGGCTGCGCCATAAATGAAGGATCGGGTTTCAAAAGCGACAACACCGAGTAGCAGACCGGCAAATATCGAACCCATTGCTTCTGGAAATGGTTTTGAGTAGTGCATTACAGCAAACGGTATGGTCTGAACGAGGATGCTGTAGTTACCGAATTTCTTCTCAAGTCCGAAGAGCATAAAGCCTCGAAAGAAAAATTCCCATGAGAACATATAGATTCCGTACCCAATCTCATAAGGAATAAAAACCTTCCAACTTGTGCCCGCGACTTTGCTGAGCGGATATTTCTGCTGAAAGGATGGGAAAAGATGGAGGACAAGAACCATGACCGGAATCATAAGCAACCAACCACCCAAAGCGAATCCCCAACCGAGTTTGCCGTTGCCCAGCCGAAAGCCGTAGTTGCAAGCGCGATCTTTTATTCCAAATTTTACAACGAGCATCGGCAATAGCAGCAACGTGATTGCGCTTGTCAGAAACCAGTAGTAGTACGGATAGATTCCCGCAAGTGGGTGATCGATAAAATAGTCCGCAAAATAATCACGGAAAAATCTTCGACGGCTAAGGTATCGATGAAGCGTCAACAGAACAGCCGAGCCCAGCAAGATGATCGTCTCTTGCCGATCCCATCCATGCAGATATTTGCTTTTTTTATCCTGTAGCCAAGCCTTCACAATGAACTCCGGTTGATGTTAGGGTTAGTATAGCATATCAAAATGGGGTGTGCAACTTGAGAACGAGTGCTACCTTGACAGGATGTCTGATTCGATGTATAATTCGGCATCAACGCCGGTAATGAAATGATGCCGAATTCGATGGGGAGAAGAACAAACGGCTATGCGAACCACAATTACGCTTGAAGACAAATTACACCTCAAACTCAAACAACTCGCCAGACCTCGTCGTATGAATCAATTTATCAGTGAAGCTTTGTGGGAAAAAATTCAACGGTTAGAACAGGAAAAGGTTGAATCCCTTATGAAAGAGGGATACCTTGTGACAAAGTCGCAACGAGCAAAATTCAATGAAGACTGGGAGGTAGTTAATGTTGAAGGATGGCCAGAATGAGCTACCCAAGACGCGGTGAGATTTACTGCGTCAATCTTTACGCAATACAAAATACGCAAATATGCACGTCAAAAAACGCTTTCAACTCGATCAGATCCGTCGCATCTTAATTATCCGAACCGGACCGCTCGGCGAAACCATTTTGACAACGCCAGTCATTCGTGCTTTGCGGGACCGCTTCCCGCAGGCGCACATCGCATACATGGTCGCCCCCGGTCGCGAAGAGCTGGTTTCCGCCAACCCAGATCTGAACGAGGTCATGACTTATCAAAGGTCTGTCCCCAAGCAGATTTACAGCATGATGAAACGTTCTTTTCAAATGGCTGTCGTGCTTCAGCCGACATTTCGCCTTGTGCTGCACACCTTCCTTGCCAGAATCCCTTTCCGCGTTGGTTTTGAAACCAATTCCGGTGGACGAAGATTGCTGCACGTTGCGGTTCCAAACAACATAGAGCAGCACGAAACAGCTAGATACCTTGATGTCGTTCGTGGATTGGGTATCGAGCCGGATGACGATGAGCCGGAAATGTGTATCGATGAATCAACGCAGAAGTGGACTGACGAATTTCTTACAAACGCCGGGGTTGACATAAAGCGTCCGCTGATCGGACTCAATCCCGGTGCTGGTGCCACCTATCGACGTTGGGCGAAGGAGCGATTCGCGAAGGTCGGAGATCTGCTTCATAAAACCTACGGTGCACAGATTTGCATTACGGCCGGGCGCCGGGAAGGGACGTTGCCGCAGGAGGTCGCCGATCTAATGTCCTGCTCCCCGATCATTATCAATGACACAACGACGATGCAACTTGCGGCAATACTCCAGAAATATGACCTTTTTATCAGCAACGATACGGGGCCGATGCACTTGAGCACGGCGGTCAAAACACCGACCATTGCGCTTTTCGGCGCGTCTAATCCATTACAGTGGGGGCCAATCTGGCCACAGCACACGGTGATTGCGCATAAAAGTCTAGAGAACATAACTGTTGAAGAAGTATTCGCGGCTGCGGCGAAGATGAAGAAACAGGAGAAAGGATTGACGCATCCGTGATAAACACGTTGGCAAAAGATCGAGATTCTATCTCCGTTCTTGAGCGATATAATATGAAACCCCGGAGGTCGAGATTCATATCTCGACGATCGGTGCTCGTATCGATTTCAGAAAATCGACCGACATGTAAGGAGAGGCAGAGATGAAAGCAATTCTGACGTATGCACGTGGCTGGAATACACTCACGGCGGTACGGAGCTTGGGGAAAAAGGGTATTGAAGTTGTCACGGCGGACAGTTCTGTTAACCTCCCCCGGCCCCTCCTTGGTAAGGAGGGGAGAGCGTGGGGCCGCATGGGTTCTCCCCCTTACGAAGGGGAATCGTCGAGCCCGGAGACGATAGATAAATAGAGGGGGTTTTGAAGAAC
>JADFGN010000605.1 GCA_022567695.1 Candidatus Poribacteria bacterium
TGACGCTCAAGGGAATTGACAGACCGACCCTGGCGTATCGAGCGGTCAAAGTCCTGCCGCACCCGGAGAAGGTTCGTGGCATCGAGGGTTTGCGCTCACCGATGATTGGACGCGACGAAGAATTCGGCAAAATGAAAGGGTGCCTCGACGAGTTGATTGATGGTCGCGGGCAGATGGCCTCGATTATCGGTGTCGCTGGTGTCGGCAAGTCGAGATTGGTGAACGAACTGAAGCAGACCTCTCCCCCAGCCCCCTTCCCTCGTAGGGAAGGGGGCGGGGGGGTTAGGTCCAAATGCAATCGGATGATAACTGAAAGACTCGCATCTGTGTCGCCTGTATCATATCATAAGGTGAGGGGTTCATCCAGCAGAAAATCAGATGGCACTGGCGGCTTTTTGTATTGATACCTTCGTCTAACTTTGATACAATTGAAAACAGAGGTCAATTATTTCAAAGAAAAGAGAGCTATGAACCAAAGAAAAGATGCTTTAACCGACCGTGCAAAGGAATCTTCGACAGGTCGTTTTATCCTGAGTACGCTGATTTTCGGATCCGTTTTGATTATCCTCACCTGCTATTGGATCATTTCCGCTGAAAATCGCGTCGTATGGGAGCTGACAGATTTCTCAATCTTTCCGACTGTGTTGTTTACCTTCTTCCTGTTGGCGACGGTCAACCTACTGCTGAAGCGTTTCTTCAAAACAATCTCCTTGAGCGAAACGGAGTTAGCCACCACCTACATCATGGTTTCTGTTGCCACCGCGCTTGCCGGACACGATATTGTCCGACAGTTAGTTCCGATGATGGCAAATGCGGCATGGTTTGCAACACCTGAAAATGAGTGGGAAGATCTTTTTTTTCGCTTCCTGCCAAGCTGGCTAACGATCGGCGATCGCCGCGTGCTACAAGGCTACTTTGAGGGCGATGACAATTTCTGGCAGGACCACTATATCGATGCGTGGATTATACCGATTTTTGCATGGAGTGTTCTGGTAGTTGTCTTACTGTTCGTAATGCTTTGCATAAACATAATTGTACGAAAGCAGTGGATTGAACATGAAAAACTGAGTTACCCGCTAACCGTAATGCCAATTGAACTGATCGGCAATACGTCGAAGTTATTATCTAATAAACTCATCTGGCTGGGCTTTGGTATCGCTTTTGGTCTTGAGATCCTTGCGGGCATCAGCTATCTTTTCCCGGTTATTCCGGCGTTAAAAGTCAAATCCATTCTCCGCTTTAGTGATAAACCGTGGAACGCGCTCGGCAGAAACAGCGCGGGTATACCAATTTATATCTACCCTTTTGCCATCGGATTCGGGTACCTCATGCCTTTAGATCTATCGCTTTCATTCTGGTTCTTTTATCTATTTTGGAACGCCCAGCGCGTCTTCTTCAACACTATTGGTTGGGCAACCGCTCTGGGCATGCAAAATAATCAGAGAGCAGGAGCATGGATGGGTATCGCCGCACTTGCCCTTTGGATGAGTCGGAAGCATATTAAGCGTGTTGTCCTAAGCGCGTTTTCAGCCAAATCTGACGACCCGTTGTACCGTGTGGCAATATTTGGACTAATTTTGGGAATTGTGTTTATTCTCATCTTCTGGTATCAAGCGGGGTTGTCGCCTTGGGTTGCGGCAGGATACTTCGGCATCTATTTCATCCTCTGCATCGGGATGACCCGAATGCGGGCGGAATTGGGCCCGCCGACACACGAACTGCACGGCATGCATCCCGATGAGATTATGGTCTCATTCATAGGCACTCGACCGATCGGTATGGCTAATCTGACAAACACAACGCTTCTTTCGTGGATGGCTTACGGGTATCGAAGTCACCCGATGCCCCATCAGTTAGAAGGCTTCAAGATCGGGTCCCACTTTAAAATGAATGAGAATCGATTGGTCGTGGCGATGGTCGTCGCTTCGATTGTCGGTGCGGTTATGTCTATCGGCGCGCACGTCGCCATTTACTATAAATATCAGTTTGCTCTGTGGGGTACGGGCGAGTTTTCTCGCTTGCAAAGTTGGGTTGTGTTCCCACGAACCACAAATATCGAAGAGATTCAGCACATCGGATTCGGCTTTGTTTTCACGATTCTGCTTACCATATTAAAACGAGGTTTCCTCTGGTGGCCACTCTATCCGGTGGGATACGCTGTCGGATGGGGATGGGCAATCGGTTGGATGTGGTTTTCCATCTTCTTGGGCTGGCTGTTCAAGCGATTGCTATTTGCCAGCGGTGGAGTCAAATCATATCGGCAGGCATTGCCTTTATTTTTGGGGTTCATTTTCGGGCAATTCCTCGCGGGGAGTTTGTGGAGCTTGATCGGCGTGGTATTTGAAATGAACGTGTATACCCTGTTTCCATAACGGCACGGTGCTTTTCCGTGGATAATAAATGACATCTGCAAGGAGAACATCCATGAACCTTGACACAGGACTGATTGGCTATTGGCCATTTCGCAACGACTGTAACGATCACTCAGGCTCCGGGCTTATCAGTCGTCCAATCAACGTCCAACTAAAAGAGGAGACAGGCATAGCCCAATTCAATGGATTGGATAGCCATATCGTCGTACAAGATGCTCCCGCATTGCACTTGGGCACCGGCGATTTTTCGATCGCCTTGTGGATACGAACAGATGAACACAGAGATGTAATCGGTGACATCCTCAGCAAATTCGATCCGCAAGCTCGTAGAGGTTTCGGTTTAAGTGTCGTAACCAATTCCGGGGTGACTTCAACCGCTCAGGCAAACTATCGGAACTTGCACTTCGGGATGGATGCGGGGAAGATTGACGCCGACTGGAAAGATGAAGGGAGACCGGGGAATGCGGTACAAGTGAAAGCGTTGCATGTGTCGGAAGGGAGTCTGTATGCGGGCACATTTGAAGCGGGCGCTCAGGAAACAGGACATCTCTGGCAATATGAAGGGCCTGGTCGGTGGAAGGACTTGGGGGGCTGTCCGGACGGATCGAATGCTGTTCCCTCCATTGCCCGTTTCAACGGCAATTTGTATTGCAGCACCGGACGCTATAATTCGCGTGGTTCAGCACTTGGTCCTCCGGAAAATACCGCTCCGGGCGGAAGCGTCTACCGAATCGACGGCGACGGCAAGTGGATTGACTGTGGGCAACCCGGCATCGAAGATGCAACTCCGGAGGAGGTGCATGTAGACGGTTATGAAACAGGAAAGGCGGATATGACTGGATCGCTGACAGTTTTCCGTGGTGAATTGTACGCGACCAGTTATTATCGTCGGGGTGTCTTCAAATACGAAGGTGGGCGACGTTGGCAAAACATCGGACTCGACAGACGGTTGTTCAGCTTCGTCGTGTATAAACAGGAGCTTTACGCCCTGATCAACGGCGGCGAGGTTTCCCGCTACCTCGGTGGGAAAGACTGGGAGGACTGTGGCACACCATCGGGTTCAACGCAAACCTACGGGGCTGCGACATACGCAGGCGACCTGTATGTGGGAACATGGCCGGGAGGCGATGTGCAGCGGTACGAAGGCGATAAGACGTGGACAAATATCGGCCGGGCTGGAGAAGAAAAAGAGGTCATGGGAATGGCGGTGTATAATCAGAAGATGTACGTGGGGACGCTACCGCTCGCCAATGTTTGGCGGATGGATAGTGGCGGGCTTACTTTAGTGGGTAACATCGACAACACGCCGGACGTCATGTACCGACGTGCGTGGTCGATGGCGGTTTATAATGGAAAGCTCTTTGCCGGAACTCTGCCGTCAGGTCATGTGTGGAGTCTTCAGGCAGGTGTGATAGCAACCGATGACCGTGCTATACCGTCTGGCTGGCATCACATCGCCGCAGTACGCTGCCAAGATCGGCTCAAGCTCTACATCGACGGACAATGCGTTTCGAGATCAAACGCTTTTAACCCCGCCGATTATGACTTGACACAAGGACAGCCCCTGACAATTGGCTTCGGCGCACACACCTATTTCCACGGTGCAATGAGTGACTTGCGGCTTTACAACCTCGCCCTCACCAACAGCCAAATCGAGGAACTTGCACGGACGCGCTCATGAAATTTATCGGAAGAGCGAAACAATGCCAAAAAAAATGCGATGTTGATTAAACATCGCATCCTTAGAACCTTTGGTAATAACACCATTTTAGAATTGAGAAGTCCTAATGTCATTCTGAGCTGAAAGCGAAGAATCTAGATCTTTCGCCTTGCTCAAGATGACATTTCAAACAGTAACACGTCCTAACGCCCTAATTTCACTCGTCCCCATGACGTTGCCAG
>JADFGN010000606.1 GCA_022567695.1 Candidatus Poribacteria bacterium
GCTTCTATAATCTTCTTGGTGGTCCAAACGCCCAATCCGCTTCCCGCCCGCTTGCGCGTGTTAAATGGACGGTTCACAATCCGTTGAATGAAGTCCTGGGGCATACCACACCCCGTATCATGAACCTCGACTTGGACGGCTGGCGCGTTCTGATATGCGATGGCTGTTGAATGAATTGTCAGTGTACCGTCGGACGAAGCCATTGCTTCGTAAGCATTGGTGATGAGGTTGATAAACGCTAGCCTTAACTGGCTTGTATCGCCCAAGATTTCAGGGATTTCGTTATCGGGCATGTCCACCTTGACCGACGACTGAGGGTTTGCACGCTTAACCTCCGCGAGTGCCTCTCCAATTACGAAGTTGAGTCTGCAAGGCGCGAGATCTGGTTCCCCGATGTCGGCGTTTCGGATCTGATTCACGATATGTTCAATCCTGCGAATTTGTGCCTCAATGTCGGAGATTGCAAAATCCACATCGTCATTTTCGACTTGCGCGAGTGAGTCGCGTAACAGATCGAGATTGGCATCAAGAAGTCCCAATGGATTTTTGATAGAATGGGCGAGGGTACTAGACGCGGTTGCGATGAGCTCTGCTTGCACATTCTTTTCCTGCAGTTCGAGTTGTGCTTCATGAAGGAGGGAGTTATCTAACGCAAGTGTTATAGCCGCCCGGAACCGTGTTAATAGATCGATTTCTCTTACTGAAAAACTCCACTGTTTTCCTGTCCTTCGCCCAAGATTTAGGACACCAATCAGTTGTTCTTCATGTACGAAAGGAACGCAGACTTCCGCAGACATCTGCTGAAAATAATCAGATGCGCTCTTGCGGATGGAGGCATGTTGAGGTTGGAATTCAACCTGTTCCCGTTCCAGAATGGCGTCATGTTTTGCTAACATCCGAACAGCTGGATGGTCAATCTTGAGAGTTGTTTGACGCTCCGAATTCATATCCATCAGCATATATGCCTGCGAAGGTTCGCGGTAAACCAGTAACGTCACGTGGGGAACATGCAACACTTGCTGAGTGGTACGGATGACCTGGTGAGCCAAAGCGGGAAGTTCTTTCAATTCACGCGCGCCTTCGATCATCTGGTCGATTGCCGCTCGCATCGCGTAGTAATCCCGCTGAAACAATCGATCAATCAGGGGTTGAATTTTTCGGAGATAAGCAAAGAAAGGGAAAAAAGTTGCTGTCGCAAAAAGTGCCAATTCCCAATTGCTCAAGCCGCGAATCCACTTGCCTATCAGGAAAATTACGACAGAGACCGGCAGCAACACAAGTGAAGACATTAATAGCCAGATGACTGTTCTATGGATAGCCGTTTCGATCTCCATCGCACGGTACTTGACAATCACATATGCCATGAAGAAGAAACCGATTGACGGGGCAAGTGTCCCAACGAAGAAGTAGCGCGTTAATCCAAAAAGGGGCAGAATCAAACTGAAAAAGATCGCAATGAGATATGACAATCCGAGACCGACGGTGACGTACTGAATCTGCACTCTTGCAATCGGCGATTTGAATTTCCGATACTTGTACAATAGGTGGCCCAAGGCGTACAGTCCGCAGACAACCATATAACCAGAATAGAGAAAGTGAAGTGGTCCATATTTCAGATCAAGACTACCATCCTTAAATCCTTGAGGCCTTGCATCATAAGGTGTAAAGGCACCGACTGCAAATATCAACGCAATCAGATAGATAAACGTCAGATGCTTCCGCCCAATTTTCGGCGATTTCCTCGGAAAGTACCAGGCGAAGCAAACAAGCGTCGCGACCATGTGGGTGGTAAAGAATTTGGTGAGATTTCGCAGGAAAAGTGCTGGGCCTAACTGCTCATTTGCCTCAAAGGGATCGGTCGCCATTTCAACGGCAATCCAACCACACGTGAGAAAACAGAGGATAGCGAGAATCTGTCCGGCTCGATGCTTGGGGCGTTTGATTAAGACAAATCCCCCCAAGATAGCCAGAGCGAGTATGACGATGATTTGGCAAGTTGTAACTGTTAGATTCATGAGGCTGTCCTGTTTGTTTAATATAAATATCCAAGTCCGATGTACAACGCCAGCGGGACTTCGCTAGAGTTACCCATATCTACAGCAACAATGAAATTTTGATTCCAGCCAATTCTCACACCGCCCCCTCTGGCAAGCTGAAAATCTTTGAGTGTCAATGTCGGGTTTTCTTCCCACACTCGACCGATATCCGCAAAAATATTCGTCGCGATGAAAAAGTCCTGATTCCACTTTTGAAATCGGAACATTGTCCATCGCAGTTCAAGGTTGGCGAAAAGTTTTGTCTGTCCAATGAACCGATTCCTGCGAACTCCTCTCACGCTCTTCGCTCCACCCAAGGCCTCCTCTCTTTTGAATGAACTTGAAAACCGCGACATCTCATAAAATGGCACATCCCCATCCATCATTTCAAAAACAACCCGATTCGCGTAAACCAGATTTTTAAGTATCCGATAATATCGCCGATCGGTCACAGTTACCCGCCTAGAGGTATAATCACTGCCGAGTAGCCCTCCTGAGATTTCAACGATCATTTCACTCCACGTACCGCTGGTCGGTGCGGGTTCGTTGTCACGCGTGTCGTATACGAACCCAAACTTGAGGTAGTTCGTCCAACCCCCTTCGATTCCAAGCGGTACCTGTTCTTGAAGTAGGGAGCGTTCAGTATTCGGCGTAATCTCGGTGTGAAAAATACCCAATCCGACGAGCGCACGCAGCCGCTTTTGCCAGACAAAACGTTGGACATCCGCCGTAAACTTGAGCCTTTCTCTGCCAAAGCTGTAGTAATGCTCATCAATAAATGCCTCCGAAGAAGCATCGGTGAATTCTTCGCGGAAGACGGTCTTTTCACCAAGACCGTAGAAAGGGCTAAACACATCGTTTTCAAATCGAAATTCGGCGCTAAGTCTGTATCGCGGAATGAGGTGAGGTGAGTCAAAAAAGAAAAAGGCGTAGTCTTTTCCACGTGTTGTCAGGAAGACTTCTGCTTGAGTGAGATAAAAGTAGGGTGTGTATCCTCCGCGGGCGTGATTGTAAAGGGCGACATTCGCGCCATATCCTAACCCTTCGTCGGAATTGTAGTTGCTTAACGGTAGCCCAGCAAAGTTTAAACCAGTTCGGACAGATGAAGATTCTGCCCAAGCGGTTTGAGTCATTGTCAGGCTCACAGCGACCAATATCAGGAAGTTTCTGCACACCGTTCGAGATTTCATAGTTTTTCTCCCATTGGCTGACCAAGGACACTCCTTGGATTATGTGGTGTCTGGAAATTAAACTTTACCTGTGCTTGAGCAAAGCACATGCCATCAGCCAACGATATGCAGAAATACAGTATTGATAACCTATCCGCAGTTTTTCGTGGCGGGAAGGTCGCTGCAAAAAAGTCGCATTCATGGAAAAGCAGTTATTCTCACGCAGACTCCCTGTCCAGCCGCACCACCACGTAAGGTGTTTCCACCTCCAAGTCAGGATAGATCTTCCCGTTACCGCAGTTGTCCATGACTTCAATTAAGTACATGAAGTCCCATTTCGAATCGACATGTTCACCGGGGACAACTGTCTGGTACTGATCTTTTTTCGTAGTCGGGACCATTGGTAAGGTTTGAAAGTCCTGATACTGCGTCACGCTACGGTAGCGTAAGCGAACCCACTTGACACCGGACGGGTCTCGCACTTTCGCAACAATGGTCAGTGGCTCTCCCGCTGGTGCGCGGGTAATGGGAGTATGTGTTACCTCCGGTGGTTCGTTGTCACTTTTGGCAGTCACAGCAATAGGGTGCGCTTCTTCCCCGGACGGATAAGTTTCCCGCCGCCGTTGCAATTCTTTTAACCCCTCTTTCAGGGCAACCAGTTCATCCTTCCAGTGCCCTGCTAAGTCAGCACTTGGACGTCCCATCATGAGGTTGTGATGATACACATCCCCGGCGGACTCAACGATTTTCTCCCATGCCGCAATCGCTTGGCTTTCATGATGAATTGCATCATCCAACGCGCGCACATGCTGTGCCTCCTCGAATAGAGCCCAGTTGAGTCCAGCATGAATCCTCCGAGAATGATACAGTGCCAAATATGCCAAGATTTTCAGATCTACCATGGTTGAAATGAACTCTTTATTTTTTTGCTCGCCGACTTGCTTTTCAGCTTCTCCTACCGCTTCCAGAACATCCGCTGCGATCTGTGCAAACCATGCACTGGATTTCAACGGGTGAATTCTTGCGTCCTCTTTTCCTTCCAGAAGATTTCGGGCAGCCTCGCTG
>JADFGN010000607.1 GCA_022567695.1 Candidatus Poribacteria bacterium
CTTTCATTGGCTTTATCTCCTTAACTAAATTTCTCTATTAAAGTATATATTTCAAACCACGGAGCCCAGATGATTACTGATTTCTTGCGGGAACTTATTCATGAAAATTAGTTAAAACTTAGCTTTCGGGTTATTCATCAATAAATCGTGTCCCTCGCGTTTGTGAAATCAACGCGAATAAACCGAATTTTGATTTGCGTAAATTGGTGGATACAAAGAAGCAGAATGAACCAAAGCACCAACAAAATGGTACCTACCCCGAAAACAGATGCAATTTTCTAACCAGAAATTACTCGATAAAGCCTCAATTATAAGCTATAATTCATAATAAAATGTACAATTTGGACGTTTCGGAGGATTAAAAATGGAGCGTTTAACCGCAAGTCAAGCGAGAGATGACTTTGCTACTGTTGTGAATCGTGTGGCCTTTGGTAGAGAACGACTCGTAATCCAGAGACGAGGAAAGGACATGGTTGCCTTGATTTCGATGGAAGACCTCGTGTATCTAACAACCCTTGAGGAACGTGAAGATGTCGATGATGCTAAACAGGCATTGGCTGAACCTGAACAGATCTCATGGGAGGCGGCTAAGAAAAAATTAGGACTCTGATTCATGGATCACACGGTAGTATCACAAATGCTCGCCGAATCGATCGAGCCGGAAAGGGTTAATATCAAAGCGTGTTTGCCCTTCTCGCACCATTTCGGACAGGATGCGCCCAACAAGGCTACAAAATTTGAAACCGTGCCCGGAAAATCCAGTAGCGATGAGAACATCCGGACAATCTGGATGAGCATCAATGATGAAATCTTCATCTGGGGTTTCTGTGTACAGACAAACTTGAGCATAAAGAGCTTCACCTGCGGCATCGGGGATGCGCTCTTTCAGGAACGCACGTAGATGATCGATATATTCCGCGTCAGGTGTTCGATTACACGTATTGGGAGAAACGACCTGTCCCTTGCCGTGCCGCGCAACTTTAACGCCCTCACGACCGAACACGGGAAATCCATAGAAGAATTCGTCCCACGTCACGTCGATAAAAATGGGAAAGCGATCCGGTTGAAATAATGAAGCATCTGTTGGGCGATAATAGACGATCTGTTGTCGCGTCACAGTTAAGGGTAGATTTAACTTGCTGAGCAGTTGTTTCGCCCACGCTCCGGCCGTTACAACTATCTTTTTCGCCCTCAAACGACCACCTTCAGTGATGACTTCAGGAACATCCCTCTCCCAGTCAATACCTGTGACTGCGGTTTGCTCTCTGACCTCGGCACCGTGTCCCTCGGCCAGTTGTAAGTGGGTCAGCACACATTCTGAGGCATGAAGAAATCCCGTGTCCTTTTGCCAGAGAACACTTTGATTTTTATCAATTCTAAATTGTGGAAAACGTGAAGCAAGTTGTTTTGGACTCCACCACTCCGATTCGATTCCCGCCGCCTCCAAAGAGGCACGAATACTCGTTGAATATTCATGCCCATCGGGGGTAATCAACACGCTACCTGTAACAAACATCAACGCTTTCCCCGACACCGATTCTAGGGCTCGCCACTCGGCATAGGCGGATTTCATCAATTCTGTGTAGAATTGCTTCTCGTAGACCAAGCGGATAATCCGAGTATCTCCATGAGAACTTCCGAAGGTATGCCCACGATGGAATTGTTCCAAAAGCAGCGTTTTGGCTCCAGATTTGGCGAGATGATAGGCTGTTGCACTCCCCATCCCCCCAGCGCCGATAACGATTGCATCGTACATTTCTTTACTCAAGGTGACTCCTCGTGAAAGTATACTTATCTTCCATTTTACCTTACTTGGATGATTCACGCTTATTTCATCGGAAACGGCATTGGTATCTCACCAAAATTCTTCTCCCGATCTTCACCACGTAGTAGAATCGCCTTCCACATTCGGCGCATGGAATTCCTTTCAAGCTGCTTGACCCAGGGCGGAACATAGCGAAGGGTCAAGCCACAACGCCGCCGCGTCGATCGGTTGGGCAGGCTACCGTGGATGATTTGTCCATGATGGATGGAGATTTCACCTGCTTTCAGAACGAAATCTGCCGCACGTTGTTCGTCTTCCTCACTGACTGGTACTTCTTGATTGATACTTAACAAATTCCCCTCTTTGTTGGATTTACCGTGTTCCTGAATCCCGTGATGTGTCCCCGGAATCACGCGCATGCAGCCATTTTCACAATCACTGTCGTCGATAGCATACCATGCAGTAATCGCTTCGGGCGGTTCCAATCCCCAATAGGTCACATCCTGATGCCATGCAACGAACTTTTCCTGTGGACCATACTTGCAGAAAAAGTGGGTTGCGAGAAGCAAGATATCCGGTCCGATGAGCCTTTCAATACAATCCAGAATTTTTGGATGCGTCGCCAATTCCCAGACAAACTCCTGATCTAAATGCCAATCGAGCAATCCCATCTGGCATTTTTCACGTCCTTCTCTGGCTTCTAGTTCATCGAACAGTTCCCGATAGTGTAGGGCTTCGGCTTCCCCCGAGATCGGAATTCCGGTGATATACCCGTCTGTTTCGTAAGCCTTGGCCTGTTGTTCAGTTATGGACATTTTGCGTACTTCTCCTTTCAGTCTTGGCGCATGTGAAACTGGAGTGCAAAATTATTTTGCTCAACTCCGTTACGGTGAGTCAAAAATCCCGTCCCACGTGTAGCCATCATGTTCGCCAGCTTCAAATAGCAACGCCGATTTAATCATCGTCCGAAGATCGCCGCGAGGTTGAAAACCGATCCAACTTTTCGCCTTTCTCATGTCGTGGTTGCGCTCAAGGAGTTGACGAACCAATCGACACTCGACTTGTCCGGCGGCACCGGCGACCAACCTTTTCATGATTTGTCCTCCGATTTTTGAATCATTGCGAGCTACGCCGAGCCCGTATGAATTCTACCTTCATTCCGTTTTTCTGTCAACAGTTTTAAGTATCCCCATCCCTGTGGGAGCGAGGACTGTCTCGCGATGAAGGGGGTCTGTCCCCTCAGTCGAAGACCTCACGCACCCAGCGCAAAATCTCGTACATTATACCACGACTGATGGACTGGCTGGAGATAATATCTATGACATCTATCAAGACCGAAGCGGCACCATCTGGATTCCCTGTTACGGCGGCGTTTACCCATCCGAGCCGCGAAACGAAGAAATCGCTCATGCAAATCTGCTTTACACTATTTTAAAATCAAAATTTCCTAATAAATCGGATAGAATATTGGGCATTCGAGTTTCTCAACAGGGATTGTCCAAACTTTAGTCAGAAAAAGGAGTGAAGTGACCCCATTTTTCTGGACACTTTTTGGGCGTTTTTAAGTGGGGTCTTTGCTGTGAACCTTTTAAAACCTCACCTTCACCAAATCAACTCTTTGAGTTAAAGTTCCTCTGTCATAGGGGTCAGGTCGAAAAGAGATTGTAGGAACAGCCAGACGCATCTGAGCATCTCTGAAATTGATAAGTGCCTTTCCAGATGTAGGAGGTGATTTGTACCGACGAGTCAGATTAAATCCAATCACGGCACCGGCAACCGGCAGAATTAAGTGTCCAGTGACTTCTACAGTGACTTCTAATGCGCCGTTCTCCGGAGTGCCAAAAATGCCTTCAGATAAGATGTGGGCGCCTGCGAAAAGGAGATAACCCCCAAGCGTTGCCCAGTAAGAACCGCCATGAGTGTTAGATGTTCCCGCTCGATAAACTCCAATGGAACCGCCAAGTACTCCGCCTACTATGACACCAAGGAACGTCGTGGGTTGTGGAAATAGACTTCCAAGTACTCCGCCCCCTATGGCACCGACAACTTCTCCACCGATTCCAGCAAAAAATTCACGGGCAATTCTTTCACCACTTAAGGAAGGTTTCCCACCCTTTTGCGCTTTGCTTTCGCGATTGGTAAACGGGTCAGTCCGGTTTGACGACTGGAGAAACAGGGGGTCTTGAAATGCTTGATACTGTTCCATCTTCATGAGGTATCTTATCCCTTGTCCCTCAGATTCAAGGGCACTCATTATAAAAACTACAAGAATCAAAAGCAAAACAACCCATAGCTTGCGTTTCATTGCAATCACCTCTCATTCAATGTTGAATTATACCCCGGCAATGCGCCAAGCGCACGAAGCGCGTCTCCCGCTGTTCCGGGAATCCGCTTAATCTCCAGAGCCTCCAACGTTTGTTTACCGGCGGTCGGCGGCGATGGCGTTGATGTAACCTTGACCTCTTCGAGTTGGAATGCAACGGCATCGAGCACAATCTTCAC
>JADFGN010000077.1 GCA_022567695.1 Candidatus Poribacteria bacterium
TTACATTTTACGCATCAGCGCACTTGCTAAAATTTCCAAAACCAACTCTTCATAAGAGATTCCAGCCTCGTTGGCCTGTGCGGGGAGATCGCTGAGTTCAGTCAAGCCCGGAAGGGAATTAAGTTCAGTCACGTAAGGTTGTCCATCGGCATCGATAAGCATATCCACTCGCGAAACCCCCCAACAACCGAGCGCTTTATGTGTATTTATGGCAATCTCTTGGACACACTTGGTGAGTCCATCCGATAATCTAGCGGGGAGGATGAATTCTGTCAGTCCCTCCGTATACTTTGCTTCGTAATCATAGAATTCGCGTTTGGGGACTAACTCAAGCACGGGCAAAGCGCGAAGTTCCTTTTTCACACCGAGCAAACCCACTGTGACTTCCTTTCCCTGAATGTATTGCTCAAAAAAGCCCGCTCCAAACTGATGTTGCGTTTTACGGGCGACCCGTTTCAATTCCGAGAGTTCTGCAACGATTGACACGCCAATGCTTGAGCCTTCGGACGTTGGCTTAACCACTAGCGGTAGGCCCAAGCGATCGGCTGCCTCTTCGCATTGTGCCTCCAAGTCCAGAGCTGCGTCCATTGAAAGGTAATCTGGAGTTGGGATGTTTATGGTGGACAAAACTCGTTTTGTCATGACCTTATCCATGGCGAGCGCACTTGCGAGTACGCCTGAGCCGGTGTACGTAAACTCAAAGGAGTCAAGAACCCCCTGAATTGTGCCGTCTTCACATCCCTTCCCGTGGAGTGCCAGAAACGCAATCTCGATTGACGCAGCACGCATCTGATCAATCCAATCCTCGTCAATCGGATCGATTGAAATTGGATTCGCGCCGAGATTTTGCAAAGCTGTGATGACGCGTGCCCCAGATCGCAATGACACTTGCCTTTCCGCGGATTTCCCTCCCATCAAAACTGCAATTCGCTTTTTCAATAACTGTTCTTTCTTCTTCGGCATCTCGATTCTGAGATCTTCCATTGCTGGACCGTGAAATGACATTATTTTAGCTCCTTGTTAAAATAGGCTATTTCCTCAGCTAAGGGGTATGGAAATAATAAAATATCCCAAGGGAGAACCACTCTGTCATTCCTTCGCTACGCTCGAGGACAGGCTCTGAGGCTTTGCGAAGGATCTTTCTTCATTAAACCATGAAGATTCTTCACTGCGTTCAGAATGACATTGGGACAGTTATTTTCTTCTATGCCCCTAACATTTTTTCAATGTCATGAATACCAAACGCAACTATCATGCCTCATTAGTTAAAACGCTATAAACCAATGAAACGGGACAAGCCCCGTTTCATTGGTGCGTCTGTTGCGGTAAAATCGACACAGATGCGTTCGTACGACCTCAGCGCGCAGTTATAAAACCGATTCGTTGAAGGTCTTTTCGGATGAGATTCTCAATTGGCACACGGTTACTAATACGCACGTAATTCACCCCACGATTCATGCAAAAACGCTCAAGGGTCTTGCAAAAGTCTTCAACGCGCTCACGATAGTGACTGATTGTTTGCTCGTTAATTGTAATTTCCTTAAACTGTCCCGTTTCCGAATCTTCCAAACGCCACTCGCCTGAAAGTCGTGGATTTATCTCCTCATCACTGAGAAGGTGGATGAGTGTCAGATCGAATCCTCGCGCTAAGAGTTGCTTAATTCCAGGCTTGTAACCGTTCATGTCTAAGAAATCTGAGATAATCACTGCAATGCCGGTGCTCCTTGTATAGACCATAAAACGCTTTAAACACGCGGTCAGATCCGTTTTTCCATCGGTGTCGGTTTTTTCAATCGATTTGGATAATCTGATAAATTGCGTTTTTCCGTATGTCGGTGCTGTAATTGGGACGGCTCGATCTGAAAGGGTGTGAATCGAAACACGATCAAGGTTTGCTAAACCGATGTATCCGAGTGCAGCAGCAATCTGTTTTGCACACGCCAGCTTCGTCGGTTCGCCGAAGCCCATCGACTTACTGTTGTCGAGCAGGATAGAGATAAAGAGATCTTCATCCGCCCTGAACAATTTGATAAAAAGTCGATCTAATCGGGCGTAAACATTCCAATCCACATAGCGCAGATCATCACCAATTTCATAGGGGCGGTAATCTGCGAATTCAACGCCTGTCCCCCGGTTGAGGCTACGACGTTCTCCTTTGAACCTACCTCGAAATGTCCCTTGAGAGTGGATGCGTAGGCGATCGATTTGCTTGAGAAATTGAGCGGTTAAAAGTGGCATGGGTGAATTTGTAGGTTGTAGAGATCAGGATTCAAGCGACCGGATGGTATCCTTCCACGTCGGCGCGAGTCCACCGGGGTTAGATCCGGACACATCTAAAACGGGTGCTTCTGCTTTTACACCATGTTCCATCAGGACATCAAAATAGGGTTCGCGTGTGTCAGCCAGCATTCGCAGGAGTTGCTGTCGTAACTGATCGCGTCTGTTGGTATCAATATATGCCAGGTTGTTCTGCTCGTACGGGTCGTTATCGAGATCGAACAGGAGTTCGTGCCCCGTCTCGAAATAGGCATACTTCCACTGTTCTGTGACCAAACCCCGCCAGTCGAGCAAATCGAGGCTCCACCGTGGATTACCACACATCTCCAGAAGCACGGCATCGGGGCTTTTGAACGATTCGCCTCGTATTGCAGGGGAGAAGTCCCGCCCCTGAATATGGGTAGGTATGTCGAGGTTGAGCAAACCTAAAGTGGTCGGCAACATATCGACGAGGCTGAACAGGTCTATTCGACCTTCCTGCGCGGGGAGATGTTGGGGGCAGTGAAAGATAGTGGGAATTCTCACCGATTCCTGGTGTGGGTACTCTTTGCGGTTAATCGCGTTATGACTGCCCATGAAATCACCGTGATCGGAAAAGTATACCGTTAAGGTATCATCACAAAAACCTTGCAGGCGAGCAAGTGCGTCTAAGACACGACCTATGTTCCAATCCAAATTCTCAACCATCGCGTAATACACGGCTAACTGTTCACGCATTCGCGGCGAATCCACAAAATTGGGGCGTGTTTCGAGCGCAGCTGGGTCGAAACGTTTGAACGCTTCCGGTGCCTGTAGCGGGAAGTGGGGTGGCTCAACGCTGAGAACCAGAAACAGCGGCTCGTCTCGATCATACGCTTCCAGATACTCAAGGGTCATGTCGGTGAGTGCATCGGTTTGGTATTTATCGAACGCCCGCGGATTTGCCTCGTGTTCATGATAATAGAACCCTTTGAACGGCGCGTTGTTGACTTCAAATCCGTACCAATCCTGAAACCCCGCTCGATGGTATTCGGGAGTACGCATGGGCCAGCGCGTATATTCATCCCGATGTTCACGTACCGCTGACGGTAGCTGGTTGTTTACGACGCCGCAGTGCCATTTGCCGAAATAGGCGGTGTGGTAGCCGGCATCGCGCAATAAGGTCGCGGTACTTGGTGCCGTTGCTTTGTAAACGTCGAAGAAAAACTGTACCGGGCCCGCATGCGCGTGTCTCCCGGAAAAGATCGTCCCACGCGAAGGCGTACAGATGGGACAGTTGGCGTAGGCATTGTTGAAACTGACACCTTCGGACGCCAGCCGATCCATGTGTGGGGTACGCACATTTGGGTCGCCCGTATGGCTCATCGCGGTTCCGCAATGTTCATCTGAAAGAATGTAAAGAATGTGAGGTCGCGTACTCATCGTTTCCCTTCCTTATGAAATTAGTTAAGATGCAACACAACAACCAATGAATAAAGATAGCAAATCTGTCATCTTATCTTTTCGTCACAGTTGAGTGAGGTGGATAAAGTGGAGGATTTAAGACGAGGGTTCTTTGTTCTACTTCGCGAATTTTCTCTTCCAATTCTGAAATAATCCGCTGAATCAAATCAACTTCTTCCTCTCTGAAAAGGTGTTCACCACACTGCTGACAAACATACGCTGGAACATTATCAATGACAAGCTGATAGCCTTTGCGCTTGATAAAGTAAGGGACTTTACCCTCCTTCAAGTCGCCTTTACAATAGTAGCACTCCATCTATTTATCACTCCCTTCTTTAGGTTTTCTGGTTTTAAAATCATTCTTCCATCTATCAGGACTAGGAATGTAAGCCGAAATGATGGTTATATACTCCTTTTTAGGAGCACAGACCACATGAACGACCCTCCCAGTAGTGGCTAAAGCCATTAATAAACAACTGTGTCCTCGGACATCTTCGGGATAGTCTTCTATGAGCTCGCCATGCAAAATCACTTCTCTTACCTCATGACGAGTAATCAATCTCTCGGGTCGGTTCATCTGATTCAAGGCGTGGGGTGTAAAAAGGATACCCTTCGTAAATGCTTTCAGAACTTTTTCTTTCATGCTCTCCAAAGTCATAAGAGTTTGAAACGTGATACGTTAAGGAGTGCAGTGATTGATTCATGTACCGAGTTTGCCTACGGATTAATAGCAACTCGAATCAGATCGCCCTGCATCGCTCGATCAAAAGCCGCGTTGATTTCCTTCAGCGGATAGACGGCGCCAATCAGTTCTTTGAATGGATAGCGCTCGCGTTTCTCTTCCACAAACTTAATCGCAGTACCAAGCGCAGATGGATGATAGTTGTGATTCCCGCGAATTGTCAAGCATTTTGTCACGATTTTATGTGCGTCCACCGTGACATCTGCGTGTGGGTAAACGAATCCAAGCGTGAGACAACTTCCGCCAACTCCCAACCAATCAAGGGAGTTTGTAAATGCTGCGCTTGCGCCGCTCACCTCAACGGCTAGGTCCATGCCATGTCCATTTGTCAAATCTTGTAACGCTTGTCCAACCAGATTCGCGGGCATTTCGGAAAGATTAAACGTGTGTGTGGCCCCAAACCGTTCAGCGATTTGTAGCCGCTCAGCGACAGGATCGACAACGGCAACGATTTGATATCCTTGCTCACGCAGATAACATGCCGCATAGATGCCTAACATCCCCGCTCCCTGTACGACTGCGAATTTTTCCGCACTAACATCAATCACTTCCAATCCGCTCAAGATAGTCGCAAACGCGCAATTCAATGGAACGGCTTCGGCGTCGGTAACACAATCGGGAACGCGATAAATCGATGTGCCGGGCTGAAGATGGATGTATTCGGCAAAGCCACCGCTAAGCCCATTGCGTGCGTGGCCATACTTAAACAACCGTTCGCATTTCTGTGGTAGATTTCGATCGGTGCAAAATTGGCACTTGCCGCACCACGCCATGATACTCCACGTCACGCGATCGCCTTCATGCAACGCTTGTCCGTAAGCATCACGCACCGCCGTGGGTGCAGCAACTTCGCCGACAATCTCGTGTCCTAAGATGCATGGTGTCGGTGCTGAACGCCGTCCCGAAACTGTGTGCAGGTCTGAACCGCAGATGGTCGCTAGCGAGATCTTTACGAGGACGCTGCCCGGGTCAGGGGTTGCAATGGTTTGTTCGCAGATTTCAAATGGTTTTCCATGCCCGTGAAATTGTGCAACTAATGTGGATTTTTGCATATGAAATGACCTAAAACATCCCTGCAGCTTTTGGATTCAGTTCACATTGGCTATAATATTGGTATTTTATGGAACTTCATTTTATCAGGTTTTGGCAATTGATTCAACAAGAATTATCAAATCCTTGGCGCGAAGAAAATTGAAGGAAGAGCCACGACGATAGCAAGAATGCCAATCCATATCAGGATACTGTCAGTTAAAGGATTGGCATTCGATTATGAAGACGCAAGAAGGTCTTTAATTCTATAGCCACATCCGTCTACCGATCCTCTATGTTGGGTACTTTCAGGCTATCGTCATATTTTCGCATGAGATCATCCAAGGCTTCTCTTAACAAGAAAGCTTCGCTCTTGCTCTGAGCTTTCGCAAGTCCCGACAACCGTTCAAGTTGCGTCTGTGTAAAATGGCTTGTTTTTGTTATCATCTGTGAATCGGTAGGAAGGCAGATTCGATCTCGCCCAATCTGTTTCGCACGGTAAAGTGCCTCAGTCGCTTTGCGGATGAGATCGATCCGTTCACGTCCATCCGTGGGGTATGCCGCAACGCCTCCCGACACACCGACCTGAAAACGCGACGTCTGTTCGCCAACCGAAATCACCAACTCAGTATCTGCAATCAGCTTCCTCACCTCTTCGGCTAACACAAAGGCTGTTTCAGCACGGCTGTTGGGCAGCACAACGAGGAACTCGTCTCCGCCATATCTTCCGACGAGATTTTCACCTTTGAAATTTTCATGTAAAACACTTGCCACCCGTTTCAACACTTCATCGCCGAAGAGATGTCCATGTTCATCATTGATTTCCTTGAAGTAGTTTAAATCGAAGGAGATCAACGAAACACTTCCACGATGTTGTGAAGCAAACTCTATGGCTTCATCAAGTTTGAGCGAAATCGCGTAACGATTCAGAAGACCGGTGAGTCCATCTTTCTCCTCATAAGGGCAGATACGATTCCTCCCCGTTTCCTTCGCCAGATACATCCCCTGTTCTGCCTTGCGGATGAGTTCTTTCAGTTCACGGGCATCTGACGGGTAAGATGCCAATCCACCTGAGATTGTCACCTCCGTTGCTTTTTCACCCTCCTCTGTTGTAAAGGTGAATTCCCCATCCGCAATGGTTTTCCGCACTTCCTCTGCCAACTCAAACGCTTTTGTCGGTGGGCTATTTGGAACGGCAGCAGCAAACTCCTCGCCGCCATACCGAGCAACCAAACCGTTTTCCCCAAAAATTTCATTAATCACATCTGCAATATGCTTAATCAACTCATCGCCGGCAATATGTCCATAAGTATCGTTAAAAGCCTTGAAACTATCTATGTCAAAAACGACCAAGGAAAGATCTTCCTGATTTGAAGCAGCTTGAGCGAAGGCTTCATCGAGTTTCTCCATGAAACCGACTCGGTTGTAGATTCCTGTTAATCCGTCTTTCTGAGACATGGTTTTTCTCCTTAAAATTTATGAAAATAGAGTGAGTCGTTCTGAAATTAACCAGTTAAACATTATACATATACTATTATACATATATAAGTATATGTATTCAATAAAATCCTCATTAGAGATAGGGGCGAATGCAAAAAACTGAACAAATGAGAAAGCTGCCTCACAGATTTTGATTTGACACAAGATAAAGACCTTGCTATAATTAAAGCCAACAAAATCACTGTCGGCTAAATGTTAGGGAGAATTCAGATGCAATCCCGGATTCATAAAATCAACATATTTGGCATGACTTTGCTATTCGGCATGTTATGCACATTGTCGGCGTGGAGTGCCGATTTCACGTTCACGGCGATTCCCGACCAGGATACGACGCGTTTGCAAGAGCGGTTCGGCAAGATTGCCGATTATCTCACAGAAAAATTGGGAGTTAATGTAAAATATGTGCCGGTGAAATCGTACAGCGCATCCGTACAGGCGTTCAAAAACAACGAGGTTCAGCTCGCGTGGTTTGGCGGGCTGTCTGGCGTGCAAGCGCGGCTTGGCGTGCCCGGCTCAATGGCGATTGCACAGGGCGCGGAAGACCCGAATTTCATCACCTATTTTATTGCGAATACGAGCACTGGACTTTCGTTTTCCGAGGATTTCCCAAGCGGGATTGAAGGAAAGACGTTCACCTTCGGTTCCAAAGGCTCCACTTCCGGGCGCTTGATGCCAGAGTATTTCATTCGGCAACATTTCGGCAAAGCACCGCGCGATGTTTTCAAGCGGGTTGGGTTTAGCGGGGATCACTCCAAAACGTTGGCACTCGTGCAATCCGGTGCTTTTGAGGTCGGTGCGATGAATTTCAAAGTTTGGCAGAAGGAGGCTGAGGCCGGAAATGTCGATCCGAAAAAGGTTCAGGTGATTTGGCGCACACCAACGTACCCCGATTATAATTGGACGATTCGCGGCGACGTCGAGAAAACTTATGGTGATGGTTTCATTCAGAAAGTCCAGCACGCGCTCGTGGAGATTCGGGATGAAGGCATTTTGAGTGTGTTTCCACGTGCGCGCTTCATCCCGGCTGACAATTCCATGTACGAACCAATTTTGCATACAGCCACCGATGTTGGTATCATTCGACAGTAGAGGCTGGCGAAAGTCGAAACTGGAAATTGGAACGCGGAATGTCCGAGTTTCCAGTTTTGATTTGGCTTTCAACTTATGGATACCTATTAAATTATATGGATTCGTTTCCTAAAGATGTGCTGATTCGCTTGGTCCAACAGCGTGTCGCCTATGAAAATAACGTTGCGCTGAAGAACATCTCCCTTGAGATTAATCGTGGAGAGAAGGTCGCGCTCATTGGGCCGAGCGGGGCAGGTAAGACAACGCTACTCCGGACGATTTACGAACAACTCGCCCATCCATCCTCCTTCGTGCATCAACAATACGCCCTCGTCCCTCAACTTTCTGCTCTCCATAATATCTATATCGGGCGCCTCGATCAGCATTCAACGTTTCATAACCTCCTGAACCTCATCAAACCCCAAAAGCACATACTTGAAGAGATTCTGCCGCTTCTGCGTGCGCTCGGCATGAAGGAGAAAGCCTTCGAAAAGGTCGGGGCACTCTCCGGCGGTCAACAGCAACGAGTCGCCGTTGCCCGTGCCATTTATCGCGGAGAGGCAATTTTTCTCGCTGATGAGCCAGTTTCATCAGTAGACCCGCATCAAGCGGGTACGGTCATGGAACTGATCATGCAAAATGCCGAAACCGTAATCGTTTCATTACACGCAGTTGAATTTGCGTTGAACTACGCCGAGCGAATTATCGCGTTACGTGAGGGCGAAGTGCAGTTCGATCTCCCCGCGGAAGCGGTCACTCCCACGATGCTGAAGAAGTTATACGAAATTGAGGAAGCTAGCCGAAGTGCCTTGGGAGAACTGCGTCGAGAAGGTGAGTAGCCATTCACAATCAGCAGGGAAGCGCGGGATTGGGGAATTCCAGAACGCTTCAGATCTGGCAGACGCGCCATTGCTCTGAGAGCAGACCACTCAGCCACCATGCTTAAAACAAGCCTCTCCTTTGTCTTTATTGCGCTTATCGCGCTGTCCTTGGCGGATGTTGAAATCTCCACGCTAAATCCGTGGGGAGAAATGGGACGGATGGCGCTCGGGATTGTGACGCCGGATTTCCGTGCCTTGTGGAGCTATAAATCCGCACTGCTCAACACCGTGATCTTTGCATTTTGCGGGACGTTTCTTGGCGCGATTCTCGGGATTGGCATCGCGTCCGTTTTCCGATTTACACCGATACGGCTGTTTTGCGCCTTTATTCGGTCCATCCATGAGATATTTTGGGCGTTCATCTTTTTGCCGATTGTGGGGCTGAACTCTATCTGCGGTGTACTCGCTATCGCGCTGCCGTATGCGGGCACGTTTGCGAAAGTATATGCGGAAATTGTCCAGGAATCGGATAGGCGTCCACTCGAGGGTGTACCGAAGAATGCCAGTAGATTGAGCCGCTTTTTCTACGCGAGCTTGCCGGTGATTTACGCCGATGCCAAGCACTATACGGGCTATCGATTTGAGTGCGCGTTGCGTGCGAGCGCGATTCTCGGTTTCATCGGTTTACCAACGATCGGATTCTATCTAGAGACTGCATTCCGTGAGGGGATGTACTCAGAAGCAACGGCACTGCTCTACGGGTTCTATCTGTTGATTGCCTCGCTCAAGTATTGGTTAAAACCGCGTGCCATCGGAATATACGTGGGAGCCGCATTTGTTCTGTTGTCGCGGAATATCACCGTTTCGTGGGAGAATATCACCCGATTTTTCACCTACGATATTCTGCCGTGGCCGATGCGGCGGGAAGGCGTTTTCGATGGAACCCACGCTGTTTCATTTGCGTGGCAACCCGTGTTGGGTTGGGCACGTGAGATTTTCGTTCATGAAGCGTGGGAAGGCATTTGGAACACCGTCATTCTGACACAGGTTGTGCTTGTCGGAACGGGGATATTCTCGGTGGTAATGTTTCCGCTTGCTTGCCGCCATTTTGCGGGGAAAACGTCGAACCGCGCGTCACACTTCGCGCTAATTGTGATGCGCACAACGCCGGAGTATATTCTAGCCTACATCTTCGTGCAGTTGTGGGGGCCGTCGATGCTACCGGCAATCTGTGCGATTCTGCTGCATAATGGTGCCATCCTCGCTTTCTTGAGCAGTAATAACGCAGACCTTGTCACATTACAACTAGACGCGCCTCGGGGTCGAATCAACCGATATTTTTATGAAATCCTTCCGCGAGTATACGGGCAGTTCCTCGCCTTCCTATTTTATCGTTGGGAAGTGATGATGCGAGAGTCCGCACTTCTCGGCCTCCTGGGCATCTACACCCTGGGGTTCTACATTGATAGCGCGATTTCCGATGACCAACTCGATAAGGCCGTTATGCTCATTCTCATCACAGCGCTGCTCAATATGGGCATCGACTCCGTATCGCAGTTTGTGAGACGTCGCCTTAAAATTTCTACAAAGCTCGTAACCTCCTCATAAATCATTCCCGGTTTTCCTGCTCCGACCTTTAATTTTCAAAGTAAACTCTGGCTGGAACGGATCGGAGAAAATCTTTAAACGACGTATTTTAACTTGACAGCCCGGCTCAATTATCATAAAATCTTCGCGGTGGAAATCTTTCGCTCCGCCTTTAAACAAAGGAAGCTGTGGTTCCTTTCTACGCTTGAGTTTTTCATTTCACACAACAAGGAGTAATGATGTTGAAGAAAATACTAGCAGTCCTTTGCATATTCGCACTTCAGGGTATATTTGGCTGGGGAACGCAACTCGCCTATTCAGTCGGCGCAGTTGAGGATGGGCTTGTCGCCTACTGGTCGTTTGATAAAGGTACAGTTGATATTAAAAAACAGGCTACTGATGTGCTCAATGAACTCGAGGCCGTTGTTAACGGCAATCCGGAGCTTGCGCCTGCCGCCGATTGCAAAGTCGGTGAGTGCCTTCTGTTTGACGGAAGTGTTGATTATCTGCTCGTTGAAGATACGAACCCCCCGATAATCGATCGCGATTGGGACGAAATCACACTTGAGTGTTGGGTTTTCGTCAATGCGCTCGACGATAGCTGGAACCGGATTATCTCTCTAGACAACATGCCTACAAATAGTATGGTTGCAACTCTTTACTATGATGATGATGATAACCGGCATAATTTCTGGGTCAAAGCCGGCAAAGGCAATACCGATGCAGCTAGCCATGATATTAAAGGAGATATTCCTACGGAGGAGTGGCTTCATCTTGTGGGTACGTATGATGGAGATATGGTCCGCTACTATATCAATGGGAAGTTAGAAAACAAATATTCTATTAAAGCCGGATCGCTGACAAAAGGTGGTCTCCTGTTGGGTATTGGTGACCGCACTGATGGTTGCGATTGCGATACGGTTCAAGCATATATCGATGAAGTCCGAATCTATGAACGCGCATTGAGTGCTGCCGAAGTCGACAACAACTTCCGATCTGAGGGACTCGCCGTTAGCCCTTCCTCCAACAAACTGAGTGTAACTTGGGGAACTATCAAGACAACTCGAAGCAGATAATAGTGGTGAAGATGATTTGCACTGACTCCCTTCACGGTTCGCCAACCCCCTCTTGGTTTCTCCCTTACCCCCACCCGAAGGGTCGTAGGGGCCCGTAGCTGAACTCGCAAGAGTTCAAACGGGACTCGATCCCGAATTCTTGCGAATTCGGCTACAAGTGTCTACCCACCAAGATGAGACTCACCCAAGAATTCAAGCCCGTATGTGTTTAAAGTCACGTTGGTCAATACCGAATTTTCTTGATTGATAAGGAGGCACTTATGTGGAGGCATAAAGTTCTTATACTAACCGCTTTATCGTTTATTTTGGCGGCACAAACGCCAGCCGAATCTGCTTGTTGCTACTTTGCAGCCAAAGACAAAGATGTACTCCAACCCGCCCAGAAAGCCTTTATCACCTGGGATGCAAAGAAAAAAATCGAGTCGTTTACCGTTCAACCTAAATTTGAAGGGAACGTCGCTGATTTCGGCATGGTGATTCCAACACCAAGTCAGCCCAAGCTAAATGAGATGCCACGTGAATTTTTCAAGATGTTGGCCATCTTCACGATTCTAGAGCCGATGGATGTGAATAAATACAAAGGGGGGAGATCCCAGTTGCTTTTTATGAGATCAGGGGCTTCGAGGATGGAGGCGAAGAGCCGTGTCCGAATTTTGGAGGCTGGGATTGTCGGCTCGTTGGACTACAAAATCATCGTCGCCGATCGGGCGGATGACCTTTACGCCTGGCTCAAAGATAACAAATACAGTTATGCTGGTGATGAGGCAACGCTGGACTTCTACATCAAAAAAGGGTGGTTTTTTACCGTGATGAAAATCGACCCCGCACAGATGAAACAGAAGCCTGACGGAACGTATGCGGGCGAGATCACGCCGACACGCTTTACCTTCTCCTCGGAGAAACTCATCTACCCGCTGAAGATTACGCAGATCTCTGTCAAAGACCAGACAGAAGCACTTTTCTACATCCAAGCACCACACAAAATAGACCTGCCCGGTGCGTTCTCCTATCAGTTCACCTGGGCACCGATGTGGAATAACGCGGTGAGCTTTGCTCTCCCTGAGAAATTAACGCGGCGAGAAGGGGCATGGCGGTCGCATATTCGACCGTTCGTCCAGCAATTCTCCCGGCAGGTGAAACAGATGCGGAGTGAGAGAATTGAACCGACAACGCTAGAATGGGCGAAGAAGATTACCAAGAAGGATATCGATGTGCTGAAAGGGAAGAAGCGTTACAACCGAGATGCTCCAAAAGCCGATGTGGAGAAACTCAAACTGCTTTTGGACTATGTCGAGAAAGGACAATTTATCACGAAGATTCGCAAGGTGTTCACCAAAGGCGAGATGAATGCGGATTTGGAGTTTGTGCGCGCCGAAGTAAACGAATGGGAGGATAAGATTGAGTATTATTCGATTCTACCGACCTCGCCGCCGTAAGGTTTGCCGCTACCCGCGAAGGTAACGTTCAGTTGGGAGAGTGAGGCTCCCGCCGAACTGAACAATTATCCGCACAGTTCATGGAGAATTCTTTCAGCGAGGATGTCAGTGCTATCGTCGTCCAGATGAAGTGGATTCACGCGCAATTTACCTTCGCGAAGCGCACCGTGGCTTACATAAATCGGCGGGTTCCCACGGCGCAGATTCCCGCAGATTTCCATAGCTGTCCGACCGACCGCCGATTCGTCAATCGCGATTTCCAGAAGGGGCAGACTTTCACCATCCCCCTTGTCAAAAATCCGGCATTGTGCAGGACAACCGTTAAGTTTTTTCACAATCCGTTCAAGACGATTTCTGGCTCTGTTCGATTCCTTGTCATACGCGCCGGAAGTAAAAAGCCGCAACGCAACAAGCAGGGCGATGATCTCTTCCTTTGACACCTTAAACCCTCGCCCAATTCCGTGTCGCGGAATCCCACCCAGTTTTGTTTTATCAATGAATTCAGACGGAGGCTGCCAGAGTTCCGGATGGTCGTCCATATCCAGCAACTGTACTGCTGCCGGGCCAATGAGATCTCGTCTGCCGCAGAGCATGCCCGTTGACTGAGGCCCGCGAATCGCTTTTCCGCCACTGAAAGCCACAAGGTCAGCCCCCATAGCTGCAATCGATTTGAGGTTGTTGCGTGGCGGAAGTTCTCCTGCTGCGTCCACCAGCACCGGTAGTTCGTGCCGATGCGCCACATTGACCAATTCCTCAAGCGGAGGTCTGGAATTCGAGCTGTAGACATAGAGCACTCCCGCGGTATTTGGTCCAAAAGCGGCTTCGTACTCCCAAGCCTCGGTTCGCCGCACGCCTGCGTTTGCGACGATTTCATTGAAGCCGACTTCAACGAGTCGTGCCCCCGCTGCCCGGACGGCGTGGTCGTAACCGCTTCGCTGTTCTCGTGCGATGACAAATTCGTTGGGAAAATCATCGCAGTGGGGGAGACGTTCCATTTTGCTCAAGTCGTAGCCCGTGAGAATTGCAGCCGCCCCCAAGGTTAGTGCAGACGCGGCTCCCGCAGTAACCAAACCTGCTTCTGTCCCGGTAGCTTCGGCAATAGCTTTAGAAGCTGCGGCTTGAAGTTGCTCAAGTGGAACAGACGCCCTGGCCGCCTCGTTAAAAGCGGTTAGAACTTCGTCGGGCATCGGAGCACCCCCGAGACGAGTCACCGCTCCGGATGCATTGATGATTGGTGTCACTCCAAATTCTTGATAGATTTTCATGTTTATCAACTCTCATCTCGTAAAATTGCTTGCCATATTCTATGTGCGTCTGTTTTCAGCGGCTATACTCAGCTGAATTGGAGTCCAAATTCAGGATGCAAGATTCAGGATTCTTCCGCATCTTGTATCTTAAACCGGCGGATTGAGTTCTAAAATTTCGATGACTCGACCAATCGGCATTCCATGACGCACGTTACCGTCATGCCCGACAACCGTGTGTGCTTTGAGCAGGGAGTTAATGATCGATTCCTCAGTGGCTTCAATCACGGCTCGGAAGAAAACGGTGATTCCGCCTTCATCAAGCGAAGCATCAGAACGGTTGGTTGAAAAGGCAATGACAAAATCGCCGCTGCCGTGTGACGCAATTGCTCCGGTTCGTGCCAGTCCAAACGCCGCCCGTTTCGCAACACGGGTGAGTTGTCGATGTGAGAACGGCGCATCTGTCGCAATGATGATCATGATCGAACCCAGAGGTTTGTCGGAGACCTCTGCGGGTGTGAGCTTCCGTCCAATCGGAAATCCATCAATCCTCAGATCGCTTGCCGCCCCTGTATTCGTAAGGACCAAGACGCCAATTGTGTACTCCGTCTCGCCAATTTTTACCACACGCGAGGCGGTCCCAATTCCAGCTTTCCATCCAAAGCCGCTCATTCCTGTTCCCGCTCCAACCACGCCTTCTTCGATATTCGTCTCACTCGCACTTTCCAATGCCTCGAAAACGTGTTCGCGCTGGACATGCCGTCCCAAAATATCGTTCAGGAAACTATCATTACATTCGCCAACAATTGGGTTGAACGAGTAGACATCGGGATTCTGCGCAGAAACGTAATCCACGAGCGCATCGGCAACCGTCCAAACATTGAGCGTGTTTGTGAGAAGAATAGGAGTTTCAATGACGCCCAATTCCATCAATTGGGACAGACCGATCGATTTTCCAAACGCATTGATGATATGTGCCGATGCCGTCACTTTGTCACGAAAGATGTTCCCGCCATGCGGCAAAATTGCGGTAACTCCCGTGCGGATGGGGCCCTTACCCGGTTTAAGTTTACCTTCACCAGAAACGAGCGTGACGTGTCCGACTTTCACGCCGGGGACATCGATGATGCCGTTGTATTCACCCGTCGGCAGATGCCCAATCTGGATGCCAATTTCACGGGTACGAGGTCGTTTGGATTTTACAGACGTTTGCATATGAATCGCTTTCGTTCATTCAAGTAGGTGGACAGAATCGGTACAAATCGCAAACTAACAGTTTGCGTGACGGGTCAGTCAGAGATCCTCACTGTAGCACAATCTGTTAGATTGTAATCGGGGCGGAGAATAATGACCATGCCTCACTTATCTATTGCGTCGAGGATACGCGCCAAGATCTCATTCTGACCGGCGACCTTCTGCTCTTCATCTTTGAACTGGTCCCAGATACCGGGATTTTGCGAAACGACAAGGCCAAGCTCGGGACAGACCCAGATGTGTTTTGCACCTGCCCCCGCTGCGGCGAAGGAGTTGCGGGGGAGATCTGGCCACTGTTTACCGTAGTCGTTAACCCAAAAGCCGTGCCCGTACTTCCAGTTCTCTTCAGGTTCGCTGGCAAGGATGTCGGGATTGGTAACCGTTGCCGCTTTCAGATAATCTTCAGGGACTACCTGCACGCCGTTCCAGTTGCCGTAGTTGAGCCAAAGATGCCCCGCCCGCGCTGTATCTCGCGCTGTGGCAGAGACGCGCAAGGAGTGTCCGAAGATGTTCTTCTTCGCGCCGGGAGGGTGTTCAAAGTCGGTGTAGAAGTGACTCCATGTACCGTCAATCGGGTCGCGGATTTTGTCCTCAATCAGCTTGGCACAACCGGGCAGTCTGCCCGGCTCACGACTGTCGTACAAGCCATAGATAGTGGCGATGCCGTTGGTAAGAATGTTCATGCCGAAGGTCTGATAGTGGAACACTTTTCCCGGTTCTTCGCCCGGTTTCATATAGCCGGAGGTGTTACAGATGAGTTGACGGAAGGTGATATGACGGTCTTTCTCAAAGGCATGGCGTCCGGGTTTGGGGCCCTCTCTTGGAGCAATGTCCATCATCTCGGGGTAATGGTCGATGACCTTGGCATCAAGGCTGGGAATCTTTCCTTCGGCAACGGCGATACCGAGTATGCACGAGTAATAGGACTTGCCGACGGAAGATTGGTTAATCCGTTTGTGGGCATCGATGCCTTGGCCCCATTCGGCGATCAGATAGCCGTAACGGGCGATAACAATCCGAAAGGGTTTGTCATCAGCCATCCCTTTGAACCATGTTTCAACAGCATGAAGTTTTTCGTCGGAGAATCCCACTGCTTCGGGGGGCCGAGTTTCCCATTCCTGTTTGGGAAAAACAGTTTTCATATCAACTTTTCCTCGCTTTCATTGGCAGAATTCTTGAGGCTGGAAGGAATGGAGTCAGGTTCACTTATTATACTGAACGATGCGACAAACTGAGTTTTTGGGAATTCATCAACGCCGGATACAGGATTCAAGATTCATTACATCTGGCAGATTGTGTTGTGTATCTTGGCAGATTGGTCTAGCAGCCCGCTCTACTATGGCTCTGCACCCGGTTCTCCTTCTTGAAACGACTGTTCCAGCCACGGTCTTTCATCTTGAGAAGATACCAAAGGAACTGACCACTCCGCACCTTCGCCCCGCCACTTCAGAATTCAATAAACTCGTTCGGGTAATGACTCATATCTAACTTCTCTTCTTCCATGTTGAGTCTTATTCCCCACTCCTGCATCGTCAGTGCGCCAATTAAGACTTCGATTCTTTTTCCGTGCTCATCTACGCCTATTTCTTCAAGGACTCTTGCGTGAGCTAAAATATAGAAACTATCTATCATACATTCCAGTCTACAATCATTGATGACATTATGTGACCGCCCCCCTAAGCTGACTAATTGCCGCTGTTTTAGCGTAAACATTGGCAAGTTAACGGCTATATCCTTGACAATGTAAGTGTTTCTTGCGCCGCTATCAAATAAAGTCCAACAATTGTGACCATCTATATCTATGTTTTTTCTTATTCGTCCCATGAAAATCACCTGCTTTCAGACACGACTATTCGATTATCTTGCTGATTGCGCAACCCCCGGACTTCGCAGTAGAGCCTGTTGCGAGTTGGTTAGATTGCAAACTATGTCGCACTAGCAACCCGCTCTACTACGGTTCCGCACCCGCCTCTCCCTCTTGGAAAGATTGCTCTAGCCACGGATCTTTCGTTCTGTTCCGAAAATCCATCACTTTACGGCGCATCTCAGCAACGGTATCTGCGAGTTTAGCATCGTTGATTAAATTCTTCGATTCCGACGGGTCATTTTGTATATCGAACAACGCTTCCCGGTCTTGGTGCAAAAAACGCTCACGGGGGCGTTGACCGAGCATCTCAATGTTGTCATCACGTACCGCCGTCCACGAAATGGAGCGGAAAAGGTCGCTTGGTAGCGGTGTGTCGAGTTGGTAAGCGAGATTGCGAACGTATTTATAACGCCGTCCACGCAAAGCGCGATAGGGGTAATAATTGGTGACCTCGTGGAAGCAATGCGAGAAATAGGTTTCTTCCCATGACCCATCGCCGGGGTGTGGGCTGTCGTCTTCAAGGATGGATAATAGCGATCGACCGGGTAGCGCGTCAGAGCCGTCCGGGTGTTCAACACCACACCACTCAAGAATGGTCGGGCAAAAATCGACCCAGTTCATGAGTGCTTGATTGTGAATCCCTTGTTCCCCCTGATCGGGATTGTAGACGATCAAGGGGCAGTGGTGTCCGCTATCGAAACTCGAGGCTTTCGCGCCGGGGAAAGGCATGGCGTGGTCGGTCGTCACAAAGATGAGCGTTTCATCGGCACGCCCGGACGCCTCTAATGCGTTCAATACGCCCCCCACGACCTGATCGTAACGCGAGACACTTTCATAATAATCGGCTAAGTCTTCACGTACCGCTGGCACATCCGGCAAAAAGTTAGGCACGATAATTTCCGCTGGCTGGTAAGGCACAGGTTCAATTCCTGCGTGTTTGCGCGGATTGCCGAAACCTTTTCCAGCGCGGTGCGGATAAGTTGAGCCAACATGAAGATAAAAGGGCACTCCTTGATTCTGATCGAGGAACGTCTTCACTTTGTCAGCCATGTCGATTGGACTACGTGCATCAACCCTCGGTTCATAGTCGAAAGGATAAACGCTCGCCGGTTCAACATGCTTCTTTCCAATACAGGCGGTGGCAAATCCATGACTTTTGAGTATTTTGGGCGTAGACTGCATGAATTCGTGGGTTCGGAAACCGTGAATGCCGTGGCAGTGACCATACTGCCCGTGAGTGTGGCTGTGCTGTCCGGTGAGGATGCAGGCTCGGCTTACCGCGCAGGAGGGACTGGTGCAGAACCCATAATCGAAGACGACACCGCGTTGAGCGAGTGCGTCAATGTTTGGGGTTTTGATGACGTCGTTACCGTAGCAACTCGCAATACGACTCCAATCGTCAGCGATGATAAACAGAACACTTCGATATTGTTTATTATTCATATCTCGATTATAACTCCTCGATCTCATAACGGGATTTTAAGGGTAAAATACTTTGTAGCACCTGAAGCATTCTTATGACAAGGTTATCAGGTATTCAATGGTCAACAGCCTTAGATAATCATTCATATGGACATAATAGGTAAAGTTGGGATATTCTTTGCCTTCCTTAGAATACCACTCGCAGAATTCCTTATTTTGAAAGATGGAGAGTTTTCTGAGAGTTTTGATCGGTTGCTCTCGATCGCCCCTCCTCCAACCTCTAACGACAGACAACGCATAACCTGCGACATCATTGGCGAGAAGTTCAACAATGTAATACACATCAACATCATCTCTCAGCCGAAGGCGAGTTGCCTCTTTCTGCACAGCGGCATCTTTCCATAAATCTCTAATGGCTTCGTAAATTTCCGCGATGTGCTTGTGTAGCATGTAATCGTTTTTAAGATTCTTTCTCTGTATCATTTTACGTCAACAATGGTAGAAAATACAAGAAGAAGGAATTTTGTTTTCATTTGTCTAACTCCTTTCAATAGTAGCTGCCTAACGGTCATGATCAGCCGCAAACCGCTGCTGCGAACTCTCCAAAAACTATGGAATCTCCGACGACGG
>JADFGN010000608.1 GCA_022567695.1 Candidatus Poribacteria bacterium
ATAGTACATCTCCAACATTTACCAAAGTCAAGTTACAGTTTGAGTGAATTTAAGTGGGATGGCTCTTTCACCAGTTTTCGTAAGTCGGCGATTTCCTTTTCTACCTGTGCGAGCCGCTTTTCCAATTTCGCTATCGTCCCTGCCATTTGCCTCATCTCCCGCTTTTACAATGGCTGAATATAGTGAACCTGACGTGCCACTTCGACGAAACCCATCTTGGGGTAAAACGTCGCGCCGATCTGATTTTGCTCCAGCGTCTCGATTCTTGCGTAGAGCATACCCTCTTCCTTGCAATACGACAATGCGGTTTCAATCAGTTGTCTGCCCAATCCACGCCCTTGAAATTTTGGAAGTACAGCGAGATTTGGAATGCCGCCGATCTTCGTGCAAGGATTGATGCGGGTTGTAATGTAACCGGCGATCTCGGAATCAATTTCCACGACAAACACCCCATCCGCATTGGCTTCCACATCGTCGTCGATATGCGACATTTTGCGTTGTTTCCAATCGACTCCGGCGATAACGCCGAATCTGTTTTCGATGTTCTTATCGATTGAGACATGCTCGAAACAGATTGCCGTGATCTGTTTCAGGGCTTCAAGGTCAGATGTTTGGTACTTCCTAATCATAGTTTCTCCTTTGTCATGCAGATTGTATCATAACTCAACACGGGCACAAATTACACTTTGTATGGTTCGAGATACAAGATACAAAAGTGCAGTTTATGACCCTCGCAGTATAAAGTTCTCCACGTTTACGTTTCACGTTTTACGTTTTAGATTTTACGCATCACGTCCCACACACCCGCTTCTTATAGTCATCGTAAGATCGCTCAATCTGTTTCGCGGATTCTTCTGCACCGATGAAGTGAGAGCTTGTTAAAACAACAGGTGGCTGTCCATTTTCTGTCAGGAGTTGCGCGACCTGACATTTAATCGCATTGACAATCGCCAACGTCCCAATGCTGGATGTCGGACCAACGGGATAGGTAAGGTTGGGAATCTCGACCACCGCATCACCGGGAGGTCCACAGTTATCAATCACAATATCGGCGATCTCAAAAAGACGTTTCCCGGATGGATGCTTTGATGAAGAGGCTTTGCTATGAGCGAGGGAACTGACAGCGATGACAGGTAATCCCCGCGCTTTGGCTCCCATCGCCATCTCAATCGGCAGGATATTCGTGCCGGAGTTGGAGAAAATGATCATGCAATCGTGCGGACGAAAGGTGAAATTCCGCAAAATCACTTCCGCGTAGCCTTCTACATTTTCGAGGAAAAGGGCTTGGCGCTGTCCATTGCTCCCGACAACTTGAGTATGAAACGTGACGGCAAGCTCGACGATTGGGTGGAATCCCGGAAAGCTGCCGTACCGTGGGAAGAATTCCTCGACTGCCATACGAGAATGACCAGATCCAAAGAGGTGGACCAGTCCACATTGGGCAATCGTATCGGCACACATCTGTGCAGCTTGTTTGATCTGATCTGATTGCGTTTCTTCGACGCGCTGTAGAACCTCTTGCGCCACCTTCAAATAGCGCGTATAAGCCATGTTTCACTCCTTAACTTAGTTGGGGCATGGTTAATTTTAAACACAGTTTCTGGTTTATCCCTGAACACTTACATCAATCTCAACATCATCCAACGGCACTGTCATTTGCATTGCGCCAAGTTGCACGACTGCCTTTTGATTTTCTACATCAACAACCGCTAATGTGCCGACGCGTTCTAAACTACAGACAAAGACCTGATCTCCCGGTTTCAATTTGTCTATAAATTTCTGACGCTGGTTTTCCTCTGGAGATTCATTTAACGCCTTCGCCATATATCCACAGATCTCCCCCAATGACTTAAGCAATGATTTCTGAGAGGTTTGCACGCGGCGTAAGCGGTCAATCCGATCTTTGATGGTACGAAGCGTTTTGAAAGCCTCCCTGCCGAGCTGTTCCCGCATTTTCACTTCTTTATCTGCGAGTTCGCCCAGTTTATTATGATACTCATGTTCTAGGCGTAACGCCTCCGCTTTCGTCCGCGCTGCCTCCACTTTGTTTTGCTCCGCAATTCCCTTCGCCGCCTGCAATTGATTGATCAACTCCGCAGTGTTATCATCTTGCTGTGTTACCCCACTTTCTGCATTTTCGATGACTTCACGTGGCAACCCCAATCGCTTTGCAATCATCAATGCGTTGCTGCTACCGGGCGTACCAATCAACAATTTGTATGTTGGTCGCAATGTCTCAATGTCAAATTCTACCGAAGCGTTTTCGATGCCAGGAACAGTGTAACCGAGATTTTTTAACGGACTGATGTGCGTCGTCACAACTGTTCGTGCCTTGCGTTTGTGTAAATATTCTATGACCGATCTGCCGAGTGCGGCTCCATCCGCCGGATCTGTACCGCCGCCCAATTCATCAAGAAGTACCAGGCTTTTGTCACTTGAGAGTGAAAGGATCTCTGCGATATTGCGAAGATGACTGGAGAACGTACTCAGGCTCTGTTCGATGCTCTGCTCATCTCCGATATCTGCAACTATATGTGAAAATACCCCTACGGTAGAACTTTCGTCTGCAGGAATGTGCATGCCTGATTGAGCCATCAACGTCAACAGCCCAACCGTTTTCAAAGTGATCGTCTTCCCGCCTGTGTTTGGTCCAGTGATAATCAATGTATCAAAGTCATCACCCAGACGGAAGTCGACTGGGACGACTTCTAAATCTCCTGAATGCTGTAAACCTAAGAGTAGCGGATGTCGCGCATTATTGAGGTTAATTACGCTGTCTGTATTCAACGACGGTGGGTTCATTTCATAATCGCGGCTGAAACGCACTTTCGCATATGTCATATCAATGTGAGCAAGTGTCTTCAGCGTTTTACGCAAAGGCTTAACCTTAGCAGCAATCATCGCTGTTATCTCTTGCAGAACTCGCACGATTTCTGCCCTTTCAGCATTCATAGCCGCTTCGAGTTCATTCCCCATCCCGCGAATCGCTTCTGGCTCGATGAACACCGTATTTCCGCTATCGGACTTATCCCGCGTTGCGCCGGGGATGCGGCGTGCATGCCTTTCTTGGACGGCAATCACGGGGCGTCCCTTGCGCTCGTGTACAACCGCAGATTGAAGGTATGGGTTTACACCTTTAGAACGAAGTATCCCTTGCAGCTTGCTCCGTATCCGCCCACGGAGAACGGTAATATTTCTGCGAAAAGACTTCAAGTCGGGACTCGCGCTATTTAGAATTTCGCCGCTTGTGCCCAACGTCCTTTGAATTTTGGCTTCAATTTCGGGATAGATGCTGATGGCATGTGCAAGTTGCAGAAGATGAGGATAGCTTTCGCCCGCATCCTCCAAATATCCTATGATGTTTCGACTTGCCCAAAGCGTTTCTTTAATGAGAAGAATCTCCTCCCGTTGGAGAATCTCTGCACCGTTCTCCAATTTATCCAGCAACGGAAAGAGATCGTGTAATCCACCCAACGGCAGCCAATGGTCGGGGGCTAACAGACTTTTCAACTCCGTCGTTTCCGCGATAAGCTGCGCGATTCGATGAACATCGGTCAGCGGTTGGATTTGCTGTGCGAGATTCTTGCCGAGTCCCGAACTGCCGTAACTCACCAATATCTCTCTAATTTTGTCGTATTCCAGAACATCAAGCGTGTGCTGGTTCATGTGGATTCGCCTTTCTCAAATTCGGTCTGATGATTCATGCTTCCTTGAATCCAGGTATCGCGAGTTTGTTCAACAGGAAGGTTATTGTATATCCATCTCCCATGATAACACACAGACATCACACTGAACAAGCGTTTTCTCACGCATTTTTCTGTTGCTTTTTTCCTGACGATAATATATACTAGGTGCAAAAGTGTTGGCTAATAACTAATTTTCAGTATTAAAGTTGTCATTCTGAGGCTTTGCGAAGAATCTGGGAAGAATCTAGGTTCTGTTGACGAATTCGGAAAAATGCAGTGGTAGCCCAAGTTTCTAACTTGGCCTTGGTAATGAACCAAGATAGAATGTTGGGCTACAATTGGATCGACGATCAATTCGTCAACACGCCCTAGAGAGTCGAGACTCTTCGCTCCACTCAGGCCTGTCCTCGAGCCCTTCACTGCGTTCGAGGGTAAACTTCGCGAAGGAATGACAGGAAATCGATAGTTTGTTTGTGAAAATTAGTTATATGTTGGCCAAATAGATCTCACGCAGACGAAGTGCCAACTGAGACGCAAGAGCCATTCAAAGCAA
>JADFGN010000609.1 GCA_022567695.1 Candidatus Poribacteria bacterium
TCTGCCGGGATACCCGCTTCGGTTGGAATAGTTCCACGCTCGCGACCACCGCCCAGACTTTTCATTCCGAGAACCCCCATTCCCCTTTCCCGGCACACAGGTATGACTTTGTTTTGAAAACTGCGAAAGTGAGCATCCATCACGTTAATCGGCATCTGTGCGGTATCCCAATCAAAGGGCTTGTTGAGCATTTTCAGGTGGATACGCGGGTCTTTGTGACCTGTGAAACCGATGAAACGCACCTTTCCTGCCTCTCGCGCTTCGATCGCTGCCTCAATACCGCCTTTATCGAAAATCCAATCTGGGTCATTGTCATAGACGACTTCATGAAACTGCCATAGGTCCAGGTAGTCCGTTTTGAGTCGGCGCAGGCTTTCTTCTAAATTACGCATGGAACCTTCGTAGTCACGTTCACAGTTCTTTGTCATCAAGAAAACCTTCTCACGTCGACCATCCGTTTCCAACGCTTTGCCCATCAGTTCTTCACTTCTACCGCCGTGGTAATCCCAAGCGTTGTCGAAAAAGGTGATTCCTTCGTCAATTGCCGTGTGCATGAGCTTTATCGATTCTGCCTCATCTTGAATCAACCCGATATGCGCCCCGCCTAAACAGAGAATCGATACATCAACTCCCGTTTTACCGAGAGGTCTTGTTGGGATGCCAGTGGTTTGTGCCTCTGCCATTTTTGCGTTACCTCCGTATCATGTGTAATGCGGAAAACGTCAACTTGAACTCATCCATTTTCAATCCGGCTTTTCGATGTTCATCTTTTTCATGCGGGATACCAGTGTAGTGGGCCTAATACCCAGTAGCTCTGCTGCACCGCCAGCACCAAAAACTTTCCAATTTGCATGTTCTAAAGCGGCTACGATGTTTTCTCGCTCACGGCGTTTGAATTCGACATCAGAGACAAATTCGGTATGGGTTGTCAACTTCGTGTCGGGTGGGGGCGGAAGATGCTCTGTCGAGACAATATCCGGCAACGCTAAATCCAATCGCAAGACACCTTCACGAGAGAGGATAACCGCCCGCTCAATGACGTTCTGCAATTCGCGGATATTTCCCGGCCAGTCGTAACGTTGTAATTGTTTGATTTGATCTGGCGTCATCTGAACCTTCGGACGGTTCAAGCGAGTGCATGCGGTTTCAATGAAGTGCGTTGCCAACAGGGAAATGTCTTCCCGGCGTTCACGGAGCGGCGGCACAGTGATCGGGAAGACGCTGAGGCGATAAAATAGGTCTTCACGAAAGTGTCCGTCTTCGGCTTCCTGTTTTAAATCACGGTTTGTTGCGGCAACAATTCGGACGTCAACATGACGTGTGCGCTCGTCACCAATTCGCTCAAACTGTCCTTCTTGTAAAACACGAAGCAGCTTACTTTGGAGTTCGATTGGAATTTCACCAACTTCGTCAAGGAATAGTGTTCCGCCATCAGCGAGTTCAAATCGCCCCTTTCTATCTTTTAAGGCTCCGGTGAACGCGCCTTTGACATGGCCAAAGAACTCGCTTTCAAACAACTCCCGTGGTATTGCACCACAGTTCACCTTGACCATCGGTTTTTGATTTCTTTGACTGTGAGTGTGTATTGCGCGGGCAATAAGTTCCTTGCCTGTTCCCGATTCGCCCTGAATGAGAATACTCGCATCTGTGGGCGCTACCATTTCAATCTGTTGAAGTATGTTGTGCAGTGACTGCTCGTGTCCGATAATCTCGCCGAACGCGAGTTCTGTCTGCATCTCTTCACGGAGATAGGTGTTTTCCTGTTCCAGTGCCTCCGCTCGCACACGGTCGGTGAGATCGTAAGTGAAAATTCGTATCAGATTGCTTTGTTCAACACAGCAGATTTTTTGCTCATATATTGAGTGTCCAACTTGAATCTCTCGTGTCATGAAGGAATCCTGTTCTCCAGTTTGACACGCAATAATGATTGGCTTTACCCCAGAGAGAATTGGATGGTTATGCCCAAGAGTTTGCAGGTCTGGAAATAGCTTGCTCGCCGCTGGGTTGCAATAGGTCACTTGACCCATCAAATCTGTTTCAATAAGAGGATTGGGATTCTGTTCAGGGAAAGATGCCAGTCGATCGAGTGCCTGCTCAGTCCACTTCCGCTCGGTAATATCATAATTGAAGATCCGGACGAGGTTACTTTGTTTAACGAAGCAGATTTTCTGCTCGTAGATTGTGTCGCCGAGATTGATTTCCCGTGTAATCGATTCCTGCTTATCGCTCTGGCATGCAACAATAATGGACTTCACTCCAGAAAGAATTGGATGGTTATATCCGAGTTCCAGTAGGTCTGGAAAGCATTCGTCCGCCGCCGGGTTGTAATAGGTCACATGACTGGTCAAATCCGTTTCGATAATAGGATTCGGATTCTGTTCGGGGAAAGATGCTAATCGGGCGAGTTCTTTCTCAGCTACACGTGCGGACAAAGATTCCAACTCTTCAATAAGTTGAGTTTTTGTTTTATGGTCGTGAGTCATATCACTTTTCCTCATTCTCATTGCGGTTAACCGTAAACTATCCACGAAATTTGGTGTGCCACGAATTATAGTAGGATGTGCACTTCAAGTCAAGCGGAAAAGGTAATTGTTCAACCCAAACATACTGCGTGCGCTCATGCGCTTTGGAGTATTGGCGTCCTCGTCATCCCTTTGTTGAGGCTGCATTTCCTCATACGCTTTGGCACTCATTGTAATATCGAACGAGAGGATGTCTGGATTTTCAAAGACGTAGCGATAATCCGGTTGTATCACCGCCGTTTCTTCATCTGCTGCAACCCAGATTTGTGAAAAGCTGATTAAAATTAAACTCATGAGACAACAAATTTCATGATGTGCTATCCTTTTTTCGGATTATATGGTAAGGCAGAGGTATTTACGCTTCGCTGTCCAATCGGGACGTGACAGTAAGCGACTCCGGCATGCGCTACCGATTTTCTTTCTTCAAATGTTTAGCAAGATTAGTATACTTCATGATAGGTAACACACGCAATTTCAAAAGTTCGGTTTTGACAAGGATAAAAGTGTATGTTATTATTTCCCTACTTCAAAGCAAGGAGAAACTAAAGTGAACCTTTTAAAATTGGGGATTCCCAAAGGAACCATGCAGGAATCCACTATCAACCTTTTCAAAAAAGCGGGCTACAATATCACTATCAGCGGTAGGTCGTACTACCCGCGTGTCGATGATGCTGAAATTGAGACAATGCTTCTCCGCCCACAGGAAATGGCACTCTATGTCGAAGGTGGTGCAGTCGATCTCGGGTTAGCTGGGCGCGATTGGGTGCGAGAATGCAAAGCTGACGTTCTGGAGATTGGAGCACTGACTTATAGTAAACGGACGAATCAACTTGCACGATGGGTCGTTGCAGTTGAGGAAGATTCCTCCATTAAGTCTATCGCAGACCTTGATGGGAAAGTTATTTTTACCGAGCTTGTTGAGGTGACGAAAGCTTACCTCAAGGATAACGGAATCAACGCAACTGTAAAATTTTCGCACGGTGCGACTGAAGTGAAGATTCCACATCTGTGTGATGCAATCGTGGAGCTTACCGAAACAGGAAGTACGCTACGGGCAAATCGATTGAAGATTATCGACGTTATGATGGAATCGGTGACAACACTGATTGCGAACAAAGAAAGCTGGCAAGATGAATGGAAGCGGACAAAAATAGAGAACCTGTATCTTTTGTTGTCGGGGGCGTTAGCGGCAGAAAATAAAGTGGGATTGAAGATGAATGTCGCCAAAGAAAATTTGCAATCGCTGCTGGCAATTCTTCCCGCGATGAAGCAACCGACAATCTCCTCATTGAGCGAAGATGGCTGGTGTGCGGTCGAAACTATTATTGACGAACATGTCGTGCGAGATCTCATCCCAGAGTTGAGACGCGTCGGTGCAGAAGGCATCATTGAGTATCCACTGAACAAGGTAATTCCGTGATTAGGAAGACAAGATACAGGACTTGTGTCTATAAAAGTAATTCTGTACACTTAACTTATGATAAAATTTACGAGTCTCTTACTTTGTTTATTCCCCTACCTCACCTTTGCCGCAACAACGCTCACTATCGATCAGGTCGAAGGTGAAGGCGGCTCCATTACTGTATACTATACTGTCGTGGATGTGTCCGGAGACCTTTTTGAAACCGTAAATTGGCAGTATAGCCTTGATGATGGTGAGACATGGCTAGACATCGATTCAAGCGGCATCGGCAATAATGATCGAAA
>JADFGN010000078.1 GCA_022567695.1 Candidatus Poribacteria bacterium
GGTTTGAAACCTTCTCAAGGATGCCCTGCGAAATGTAGGAGTAATTTAGTAGACAGTCCTAAATGATCGGCTGGCCCGCCCTAACTGAGCAGAGAGTGGCATGATAGTTACTTGATACCTTCACGGAATACGCCGCATATAGACATCCTGGCCATCACTTCAAATGAGGCGGATAACATCCGGTGTGCCCATGACAGTCATCGGAACCTGGGGAATGAGGCGGATAACATGCGGCGTGCCCGTGACAATCATCGGAACCTGGGGAATATTAGCGTCGATGGTAAAAAGGTGAATTCCGTTTTCCTCCCAAAGGGCAGTGCCATCTGCTCGAAATCAGATGCGAATTCATCTGCAGGTGGTAGCGGTATGCCCTCCTTTTCGAACAAAGTTTCACCACTAGAATTCGCTGCAGATACAGACGCTTTGAACTACCTCTCCGGCTAAACCACAGGAACATTGTGTTGCCATCATCATCGCTTACAAAATCTCTGGAAATCCCATATCAACTGAGTTTGAACGAATTGTGACACCTTCTTGATCCCACAGAATCTGCCCGGCGTGGCCTACCGCTTGGGGGTAGAGATGACCATCTTTGTCCTGCCAAACAGTGATGACTTTGTCTTGATTCCAGATGACTCGCGGCGATCCTTGGATGGCTGTTGCTCGGCAGATTTCGACGCCGTTATTCTGCCACATCTGTTTTCCACTTTTATCGATTCGTTGTCCAAAAACGAAACGTACTTTTCTGTTGACACAATTCAATCGGCGAGTTAATATTCCTCAAGCCCGTCCATGCCTTCTACCAGCAATTCAGCGAATATTATCGCTATCGTAATGAAGGTAGGAACTTCACGATCTCTTACGAGACAAGCACACGATTTAAGCGATTCGAGCGCAACTATCATAGCACTAATGGAATTTTAGGGTATTAATGAAGTAGACATTCCTGAGCTACTTTTGGCAAATCCCATTCTGAGTGCCGAAATGCCATTTAAGCATAACAGTAAAAAAATAGGAGTCATAATGAAAAATCAGTTTCACTTCAGTTTGCTTTTGATTTTCTTATTTGGGTTAAGTCTTTGGGAGGTTGGTTGTTTGAGCGGAAAATCAGAGAAAGCCGTGGAGGCACCCACCCCGCAAACAGAAGAAACGAGCAATCCACCGTCCGTTGCGGAGCTTGATTTATCACTGGCAAAATCCACTTATGCCAATAACGAACCAATTCCTATCGAGATGACGATTGGCGTGGGTAAATTTGACCTGCTTGTGCCATATGTAACCGTTGAAGGGAAAGGTGCGTTTACTAAATTAACCGTCAAGAACGCAACGGGTGAACTCATCAAACCGAGATATCCAATCACAATGGCGAGTCATCCCAAAATGCTAATCCGGAAAGGCAAGGAGACTCGTTGCATTCCGGGGGCAGACTTGAAAGCTCTCATGAAAAAGAAAGTCGTGTTAGAGGACCTACAAGCCCACTACAAACTCGGACAGGGAAATTACACGTTGCAAGTTCTGATGAATCTAAAGGTTTATCGAGAATCCTTACCAGATCAATCTTTACAGATTCTGGAACTTGAGCGCGAAATTGGGAGGATTCAGAAAAACGCCAAAATCCCTACTGGTGAAAAACAAGAGGTTGTTGGTATTTTACGGAAGGAAATTGAGTTCATTAGGAGCAATGAAAAGGAAGCATCAGACAAGATTTACCTTCCCTTGGATTCTCTTCGTGGTTCAGCGGATATCGAGTCTGACGTTGTTGCGCTGACAATTCAGTAAATTTTCCCGAACTGAAAGAGTTTAAGAAACACATGCCATTTTTGAATGTCACAGGTTTGCACGCCGCATACCGATTTTCAGTTGAAGTGTGACATATAGCCATATAAATGTAAACAGAGTGAGACATTTCTAACACGTTGCAAATCGATATTTTTTGCTTCGTTTACCAGTCTGTAGCTGGTAACTGGTTTGCGAACATGTCAAATCTGATATGCGAATTGGTACAGAATTTGCCCGTAAGCTTGCCCCTTATCATGGTATACGCACAAACTTCAAGATAATATAAGATGATGCCATTTTGTCATTGCCTTTTGCTGGAGCTTTATGATATTATTTCAAACTTTTAATAATCGTGTCTCATTGTGATAGCAATTGCATGATGGCTGATCTAATGCCATTACAAGTAGAAAGTTCCACGCTATCTAATCATTTTCTCGGAGTTGCTTAAGTTTGGTTACAATAAAGAGGTAGGTTGCACGCTTCTGTCGCTTAACCAGACAGAAAGTAAACGCACCCAAATTTTTTATGGAAACATCTCAACTGATGTGGAAAACACACCACAGAAAGTTTGATCTTCTTTGGGATAAATTTCAGAATGGCTACGAACCACCAATTTACAATCCTGAACATGCAGCAGGCTGCAATGGGCGAAAAAATAGCTTAACACTGAGCATTCGCGTCGATCAGCCTGACATTATCGAAAAAATCCAGGCGGTCACAAACTCAATTCATCATGTTGAGGGTGTTTATATCATGCCGCCGGAGTATTACCACGTTACAGTGAAGTGGTTAGGGTTTCTCGCAGATCAGAAACAACATGATTATGACCTTGAGCCACAAACACTCGAACTTATCCTTGAACAAATCGATCAGATTCTTTGCGGAATCCCTGAGTTTTCGCTTCACTTAGGAGGGATAAACGGTCTAGCAAGTTTCATTATATTGGAGGTTGAAGATAACGGGACAATTGCTCAAATTCAAGGTCGATTCCATGAAGAAGCCACACAGGTCCCAAATTACGTGCTTGAAGGCGAAAAGTGGCTACCTCATCTCAGCATTGCAGCGTTAAAAAGTCTTGATGATTTGGGTACACTCAAAACTAAGATGAAGGAATTGCGCAATCTTGAAATTGGCGAAATCTTTGTCTCTCAAATCGATCTGATACAAGCAACTTTGCAGGAACCGTGTCCTCAATATCGCACGTTACGATCATTTCCCCTTGCCCGCAATACTTAATGATTTTTCATAATTCAAGAAGATATGGCTTTCGTTTTAACACATACTTAGATGCCCGACTTTGTTAAGATGCCAAGCATTCAAAGAGGGAAAACTACAGGGTACGAAAACGAAAGCCACTGATTATTCCTTTGATAATAAACTGCTCTTTTAGCTTCCTTCCCTTACCTTCAGTTTTCCCTTTTTTCATGGCAGTTGCTGCGATAACTCGTTGTGTGTCCAGACGACAATAGATGTCCTGAATTGCTATGATAACCAGCCTGTAATGCGCTTTTCAATTTCCTGATGTCTCAACTTACCATTGCCAAACCTTTGGCTGCCATAAATGTTCTTCTTGAACGCCTAGTTCGTCTAAAATCGGCTCAAGGACAGATAGGTCCTCCAATTGCTTGGCGTTATGTGCATCGCTACCGATCAACAATTTCACCTCACGCTCTAGGCACAACTGATAGAACTCAATGAGATGTCTCTGATTGTAGCGGATAAATTTTGGGCTAATTTCAATGCCGATTCCACGTTGAGATACCAAATCGAGTTGATAAATCAGTCGTTTCTGATCGATGTTGCGCATCACTTCCTGCCCAAATGCCGACAGCTCTCCTTTGGTGAGAAAACGAAAAACATCAGGTGCCAAAACGAATGGATGAACGACGGCATCAGTTATTGGACATGCCACCGCCGCCTCAAACATATAGATTTCGTGGATGGCCACTTTTTTCGGATTTTTGAAGTCAGATGGAGGTGCCACTCCGCGTAAATGATAGTGGTTGGGAGCCATCAATACATAGTCGAAGTATGATGCAAGTTGAATATTGAGCGATGTACTTCGATATTCCAACATGTGGGATTCTACGCCGAAATGGACAGGAATTGATGCATCACACTGTTTGATGGCGTTTCTCGCGGCTTCAATGCGTTTCGCTTTATAGCCATAGCTAAAATCGTGATCGGTAATTCCGATTTCTTTCATGCCGCGTTCTTGTTGAATTTGGATTACTTTTTCTACATCAAAAATCCTGTCAGCACAGGGAGACAGTTTGGTATGAATGTGATAGTCACGGACAAACATTTTTCAACTCCTTACGGAAAACGCCGTCTGCTAATTTGTAGAGCATAAAATTATCGTGATGACTGCATTAAATCAAGATAATTATGACAGATCTGGAAAACGATTGCAAGCAAAAAAAACATGATTTCGCTGTTGCGTGGAATAGAAGAATCAAGGTGACGGTATTCCAGAGGATTCATGCAAGCAACACAGCGATGCGTAGCGGTGAATTGTGCATTCGTATCTTTGGATAATAGTTAAAATCAACATTAGTGCATGGTAATCGAGTCGTTTAAAATGGACGTTAGGTATTGCAAAACGCCGAACGCAATACAATTCCAGTGGTTACGAATTTTTACCGAAAGGAGTAGAAGATTGGAAGAGAAGAAAGGGAAGGTTTCACGCATTACGTTTCACATTTTAGGCATTTTATTTTTCATATGTATTATCCATCCGTGCATCAGTGCTCCACCAAACCCCTATCTTTTCTTTGATCAAAACCACATTACCGGCGAATGGTCGCCAAAGCTGGAGCGAAATACTGCCACATTTCTCAGTGCCTTACAAAGTTGTTGTCTCGCGCGTGAGACAAGTGTTCTGCAAAAGGATGGGATTGAGTTTGTCCTCACTATCAAAATCGATTTTCCCGATCAGCCCGGCCAACGAGCGGGGGCAGAGATAGATGGATTTCTGTACGCGGAAGAGGGAGTTTCGCTAAAAACTTACTACAAGGAAGTTTCATACGGGCAGATGGACATTCAGCCGGGGCCGGTGGGCGGCGTGATTCCGAGGGGAAATAATTGGTTTCGTGCTGAGGAGCCGATGGGATATTACGGTGTTGGACAGTTTAATATCGATCGCTACAGACAGCTTGTCGGTGAGGCGTGCCGCGCAGCGGATGCCATTGTCGATTTTACACAGTATGACCGTGATGGAAATGGAGTTGTCGATCACCTCTTTATCATCCACGCTGGAGACGATGAAGCTTCGACTTTTACAGGCATCTATGGCGATAACATCTGGTCAGTGCTTGTGCAGAATGTCAACCGACGATTTGATGGCGTGCTTATAGACACTGCGGTTCTCGTTGGCGAAGAACCCAGTTTTGATAAGCCACATTTGGGTATCTATTTTCACGAATTCTTCCACGATTTCGGTGCACCTGACATTTATGGCGCATCTTTTACTGATGCCCGCGATAACAAGTGGGGATTGATGGGTGCGTTCGGTCCCTATCAAGGCGAATTGGTCGATGGGGTTGGGGATGGCTTACAACCCAGCCACATCATCGGTTACATGAAATGGGATTTCGACGCTCGTCCCGAGAACGGACGGCTTGGCTGGATCGAGCCGATTGAAATTCAGGAGAACCGATCGAAACTACAAATCTCAAGTTTTGAACTCCCACCTAAGGATAACAAGCTCTTCAAGATTAACATCCCGGGTAAGGTCGACTCTTTAGGGAATAGCGTTGAGTTTTTCCTAATTGAAAACCGCTATCGAGAATCAGGCGCAATGTTCGATACCCATGTGCCTGAATCCGGCATTCTAATCTGGCACATCGATGACACAAAAGCACGTGCCTCTTTCGCTGTGGATGCCAGTGCCCAGATCTGGCTTGAAGACCCCACGGATCCAGACCATCTCGGCATCAATCCGACGAATCCAAATGCACCCCAAAATATCAAATTCATCACAGACGGAGCGGCATATTCCGCTGATGATGGACAGATATCCTTCACGCCCGCTACACGCCCGGCTAGTAATGCAAACGACGGGAGCATCTCCGGCATCTCGATTACGAACATCGGTTTTGAAGGACAATCCATACCAATTACGATTTCGTTCGGCGATACTTACGAACCAAATGACGACCTCGCTAATGCTTTTCCAATTGAACCCAATCAGACCTACGAATCTTTTCTTTTCGACGAGGGAGATCGGCAGGATTTCTATCGGTTCGACGCGATAAAAGGGCAAGCAATTCTAATGACGCTGACTGATATTCCTGACGAAGTTGACTATCGGTTGCTGCTGCTTGACGCTCAAGGTCAACAGATTGCGGTTGCGGAGAAAATTGATTTGTCTGAACAGCGAATTGTTTATCAGCCAGATCGGACGGAGACACTTCACATTTTAATTGAATCTCGCTTCGGATTTAGCGATGTCGATTCATACATCCTAACCATCGATGCGGTTGAGACAGAATCAAGAACGTTACAACTTGCTCAGATTCGCGTCTTTCCAAACCCGTTTCGGGCGGAGCATTCCGAGATGACCTTCTCTTACACCATCGCCGATCTCCAACTTGCCGAAGAAGTGGAACTCTATATCTTTACCCTTGCTGGCGATTTAATCCACACGGATATTCGCCAAAACGTAGTTGGATCTAACCGCTTCCGATGGAATGGCAAAAGCAATAAGGGCAGTGTCATCGCAAGCGGAATCTATGTTTACGTGATCTCCGCAACGCAAGGTGAGGAGACGGTTCGGCAGATTGGTAAGATTGGTGTGGTACGATGATTGCCCAATGTTCTACTTGACAGAAGTGTGTCAACTCGATACAATTATGCGTCGTGAAAGCGAAGCCAATTAAACTCCAGCTTTATACGAAATCCAACTGTTCCCTTTGTGACGAAGCCAAAGATGTACTGCGACAAGTGGAAGAAAAATTCTCAATTCAGGTTGAGGAGATTGACATCACAACAAATTTGGGACTATTCACCAAATATAAGTATTCCATACCCGTCCTTGAAATGGACAAAAAACAGCTGTTCATCCATCGGATTGATAGGAAACGGCTCCAACGAAAGTTGATGTGGCGGCGGTTACTTGATTGTTTAGCCGTGCTGCCCAATTGGAGGCCACAGCCTAAACGCCATGGATTAAAAATAATTTAGGAAAATTGAAAATTATAGTATCTTAACCTGTTACGTGGAGGGTTTTCAAGACATGAGCACCTTAAAAACCGGATTGCTGATGATTGCACTAACAGCACTGTTGATGTTGATTGGAAGTTTCTTCGGTGAAGGCGGCATAATCATCGCGTTTGTATTTGCAGTCATCATGAATTTTGGTTCATACTGGTTTAGCGATAAGATCGTTTTGTCAATGTACAAAGCCCAAGAGGTCGGTTCCAGCCATGAATTATATCAGATTGTTCAACAGCAAACTCAGCGATCTGGCTTGCCGATGCCGCGTGTATATGTTATTCCAAATGAATCTCCAAACGCCTTTGCCACCGGCCGAAATCCGAAACATGCAGCCGTTGCTGCCACACAAGGCATCATGCGTATATTGTCCCGTGAAGAGCTTGCGGGTGTCATTGCGCACGAACTTGCTCATATCAAAAATCGTGACATCTTGATATGCAGTATCGTCGCAACGATGGCAGGGGCGATTATGATGGTGGCGAGCATGGCTCAGTGGGCAGCGATTTTTGGCGGGTTTCACAGTGATGACGATGAGGATAGCGGCGGAATCATCAGTCTGCTATTCATGATTATCGTTGCGCCACTGGCAGCGACAATCATTCAACTAGCGATTTCTCGTTCCCGTGAGTATGCCGCAGACCGTGGTGGGGCTGAGATCTGTGGCAATCCACTGTGGCTGTCAAATGCCCTCCGCAAATTGGAACGTGGCGTTGCTGTTCAACCGATGCGGGCAAATGAAGCGACATCTCATCTTTTTATTGTGAATCCACTACGTGGTGGTTTTTCCAGGCTTTTTAGTACGCATCCACCGATGGAAGAACGTATCCGTCTTTTGGAGGGGATGTCAGGTTCGCGTCGGATGATTTAATATCGAATTGGATGAAATCTTAAATCATTCTCTTACCTTGATTTGCCCAACAAAACGGATATTATCAGCATTTTCCTCTTCGGGTTGCAAACTACTGATTGTTGATGCGGGTGTTTTGTTAATGACCACCCGCATTCTTTCCCATTCTCCTCCCTTCATTCCACGCCCATTCAAAATAATCCACATGACCATCCCTCGGCAGGTTATCGTTGTTGCGATTGCGACAGCGGTTTCACTTTTAGGTGATTCCACCCTCTACGTCGTCTTACCGACCCACGCTGACCAACTCGGCATCAAACTGGTTTTTGTTGGTATTATCCTCAGCGTCAACCGATTTGTTAGACTCATCACCAACTCGGTTGCTGGCTATGTCCACGATTACCTTGGACGATGGTGGCATTTTGTCGCTGCGCTTTTCGTTGGGGCTTGCACAACAGCAATCTACGGGTTATTCTGGGGCTTCTGGGCTTTCCTGATTGCCCGTATGGTCTGGGGCACCTGTTGGTCATTTATACGATTGGAAGGCTACGCATCGGTTGTCCAGTACGCCAGTGAACAAAATAGAGGGATGCTCATGGGAATATACAAATCCATTTCAGGTGTGGGCTTCTTCGCAGGCTCGCTGTTCAGCGGTATTCTTACAGACTCAATTGGCTTTCGCAACTGCCTGCTCGTTTTTGCGACGGTGACTTTTTGGGGAGCAGTTGTAACCTTTCTTGAACTCTCACGAAATCGCCCGCCGAAAGAAGAAACGGGAATCAAAAGGGAAGGAAGCCGAAAGTCTGCGGTTGATTCCTTGAGTTCGAATCGCCAGGTAAGTGGTTATGCCTTTTTGATATGGCAGCATTGGCGAATTTACTATACAAGTTTTGTCAACATACTTGCTAACGGCAGCATCACTTCATCTACGCTTGGGTTGTTAATTAAGACACGTTTCGGCGAAGGCGTCCGATTCATCGGAATAACAGTTAAAGCGGCGTCATTAACGGGCATACTACTTGCGCTACGGTGGTGTATGTCTTTTTTCTTTTCACCGATCTTTGGACATATAACCGATCGTGTCGGCCGAAAATTTGTGCTACGTCTTGGGTTGATAATTGGTGTTGTTGCGCTCTCCATTTTAGTCACGCAAAACCACTTTCTGTGGATTAGCGCGGCAGCAGTTTTAGCAGCGACTGCCCGTGCAGCTGTTTCAGTATCGTTGGATACCTCTATTGCTGATATTGCCTCCGCAGGACAACGGGGCAAAACGATTAGCGTCTACACGACGGTAACAGATTTGGGTTCTGCGATAGGACCGCTAGTTAGCTATCTTGTGAGTGAGAGGATTGGCGCACAACTTGGGTTGGAGCGGATTTATCTGGTAGGCATTGCCCTGTTGATATCTGCCTTGCTCACGTCGATCGGTTTTAAAAGCGGCAATCAACCGGCAAGGTAGAAAGTCTTGCCTGACAGTAGTTCTTGGTATCGATTGTTATTCGCAATCACAAGTTGAAATCTTGCCGAATCACGTCCTAGAGGTTAGCAAGCACATCGCGAAGCGTTTCAAAAATCCGATCTGCTTCTGCAACGGTCAAAATCAACGGCGGGGCAATGAAAATGAGATTTTCGGGTTCGTCCAACGCATGACCGATCTTCCCCACTAAAATCCCTTTTTCTTTCATGGCACCGACGATTTTGCTCGTCGTCGCTGTATCCAGATGGGATTTGTCCTCCCCGACGAATTCGACAGCGATCATGAGGCCTTTGCCTCTAACATCTCCGACAATCGGTAGCGAACTCAAAGTCTTCAGTTTTTCGATCAAATAGCTACCAACCTGCGCTGCATTTTCCCACAACCGTTCTTCTGTAAGAATCTTTAGGTTTGCCAATCCCGCTGCGCAGACAACCGGATGCCCCCCATAAGTGCATACCTGATCAAACTCCCGACTTTCATCAGACTCACCCAGAAAGGCATCAAACACCTCAGAAGTTGTGACACACGCGCCAAGCGGAAGATAGCCACTCGTCAGTCCCTTTGCAAGCGTGATGATATCGGGTTGTACATTCCACCCCTCGCAGGCAAACAGAGTTCCTGTCCTGCCAAAGCCCGTGATCACTTCATCGAGAATCAGCAGAAGACCGTACCGATCACAAATCTCCCGCAGTTTCGGAAGGTAATCGTCAGGCGGCACAATCACTCCACCGCCACCGATGATCGGTTCAGCGATTACACCGATGACCGTTTCAACGCCTTCGCCCTGTATAATTCGCTCGATGTCATCAGCGCAGGCCACGTTACATTCAGGATAGGTTAAGCCAAAGGGACATCGGTAACAATAAGGCGGGTGGGCATGCGGAAATCCGGGGACCAGCGGCTCAAACGCCTTCCGACGTCGGGGTTGCCCCGTTGCCGACATCGCTCCGTATGTAAAACCGTGATAACCCCGATACCGACTGATGATTTTGTAACGGTTTTGTCCGGGATATTTTTGCCGTCCGTACTGTCGTGCAATTTTGATTGCAGTCTCATTCGCTTCAGAACCGCTATTGCAGAAGTAGACATGGCTTAAATCTCCCGGAAGCAGTTCAGAAAGTCGCCCCGCCAGCAATGTCGCCGGCGGGTTAATTTGTGAATGTGGGTAGTAGGGCAACTGCTGAATCTGCTCATAAACCGCATCCGCGATCTCCTGCCGTCCGTATCCAACATTTACATTCCAGAGTCCTGAGTAGGCATCCAGATACTCGCGCCCATCCGAATCAATGATAGTCGTGCCATGTGCCTCTTTGAACACCGTTAAATCTGTCGCATCCAAGAGTTGATGTTGAAAAAGTGGGTGCCAGACGTGCGCCCGATCTACTTCCCGGTAATCGTGTGAGGATAGTTCTTTTTGTGAATTTGTCATGTATTTGTCCTTTTCAGATACTAAAATGTCGCTACAACTTTGCACCGCTTCAACGTAACCACTTCGAGAAACCAAAAACGTCGTCTTCGCTTCGGCACCGCCTTTGACCTTCGTGGCAGTGACCGTCATCGATGCCTCGCCGATGAGACGAGTTGGGGCTTCAAAGGAGGGGTAAGTTCAAGATTTTCAGTATGTCATAAAGCACCAGTAGTGAAATATTCAGTTCTTCCGCGATTGCATTCAGCGTCATCGTTCCGGCTTCATATTCAGTTTCATAGAGCTTGTGCACAGTCGCGTAGAGTCCCTCCTGCATCAATGTCATCGCTGTCTCTTCCTTATTCGGCTGGCCCTGTATGAAACGATACAAGGTCGTCTGTTGTCCATCATCGAGTTGAAGGTTGAGGTGAATCATAGAACTCAGCCCCTTTCTGTCTGTCTTTGAAAGTGATTCAAGTTATGTTGCAAAAGATCCCGCCGGTACCGCCCTGAATGAAGCAGTGCTTCCAGCATCTGTTTCGTCGTTTCAAAAGGAACCTTTCCATGTTTGAAAAGGGATTCAATAAAATCAGGCAAAATTTGTGTGATTATACCAAAGCGAAAACAATAGAAAATCAGATTCCTGTCATCACAAACACAACATCGATTCTCCTCGTCGCGGTGTACCAGTCCCGTTTTGAGGAATCCCTCATCACCTGCGCCGATCATCTGCTTTCTGGAAAGATGTTTATAGACATCAATATCCTGCTGTATTTCTTTACTGACTGTCGGCGTTGGCTCAACGGTGATCTTGCCATTGTTGATCTGCTGCTCAATGAGAAACGCATCAGGATGTTGATATCTCTTTCCTTCGTCAACGATCTCCTCCTTGAACTGTTGTGGAAGAACTATCCTGAGATCTGGAATTTCCGTAAGCGTATCAAAAACAGATACTCCCTCCGCATTCACTGGTGAAATGCACTAATAATTGGCCCCGAATCAAAGTAGGCAATCATCCATCAAGCTTCCTTTCGTTATGGAATTAAGAAGTCGATAAAATCTATAACATCTTCATGCAAATGACGGGGAAGTTGCTTGAGTTTTTCTTCAACAATTGATGTCATCGTTACCTCCTATTATCTTATCGGAAAATGCCTACCTACATCTCTTCCAGCGTTTCGATTCCCAACAGCGTTAAGCCCTTGCTCAAAACAACAGACGTCGCGCTCACCAGCACTAGCCTCGCTTTCGCCAATGCCAGTCTGTCTGCGGAAAGCACAGGATGATGGTGGTAGAATTGATTCAGCACTTGGGCAATCGTGAACAGATGATTGCATATCCGAGCGGGGGTGAATTCACGCGCAGCGTCCTCCACGACTTGGGGAAACTGGATTAACGTGCGAATCAATTGCAACTCTTCTTCATTTCCGAGGAGTGAGAAATCCGGCTCAACTGAAGTCAGATCTTTATCCTCGGCGTTGCGTTGTATGCCAGCACAACGCGCATAGGCATACTGGCAATAAGGCCCCGTAAAGCCATCAAAGGAGATGGATTCTTTCGGATTAAAGTTGATGGTAAGTTCGGGCCGAGCACGCAGGAGATAAAATTTAATCGCAGCAAGCCCAATCGCCATTGCCCGTTTCTGGATGTCTTCGTCCGACAGTGTTCCCTCTGGATTCCGCGACCGAATCTCCGTCTCGGCGAGTTGACGCATCTCCTCGACCAGATCGTCGGCATCAACCACCGTTCCCTCACGCGATTTCATCCGCCCATCCGGCAAGTTGACCAGTCCGTAAGAGAGATGGTAGCATTCGCTTGCCCATTCAAAATCGAGCATGTCCAGCAGCTTGAATAAGCATTTGAAGTGGTAGTCTTGTTCGGCGCCAACGACATAGATAGAACGGTCGAGCTCTTGCTGTTCAAACTTCATTTGCGCCGTACCCAAGTCTTGCGTGATATAGACGCTCGTCCCATCATTGCGAAGAACAGTTATTATCTTAGGACTCCCATCTCTGTTCGTGCCAAACTCATCGGCCGGGAGGTTGGCGATAGTTGAACCGTTTTCGGCTTTGATGAAAACGCCCGTCTTTATCCCTTTCTGGATAATGTCTTTGCCAAGTTTATAAGTGTCAGATTCGTAATAGAAAACGTCAAATGCGAAGCCGAGTTTTTCATAAGTTTCTGCAAAACCTTCATAAACCCAATCGTTCATCATCTTCCAGAGTTCAACTGTTTCCGGATCGCCATCTTCCCACTTCAAAAGCATCTCCCGTATCTCATCCTCAAGCTTGGGATTCTTCTTTTCTTTTTGATTGTAACGGACGTACCAATCCCCAACAAAGTGATCACCTTTTACCCCAGTTGATTCTGGCGTCGCGCTATTCGCCCACTTCAACCACGCCAGCATCGATTTGCAGATGTGGACGCCGCGGTCATTTACAACGCTGGCTTTAATCACCGTGTGCCCTGTCGCTTCAAGTAAATTTGAAACCGTCATTCCCAACGCGCCGTTGCGAACATGCCCAAAATGCAACGGTTTATTGGTATTAGGTGCCAGATATTCAACCATCACGCGCTGATTACAACCACTGTTTGAGTTTCCAAAACATTCGCTCTTTTGGGTGATCTCCGCACAAATATCACCAAACAACACATTGTTGTCGATCTTGAAATTCAGATAGGGGCCAACAGCTTCAACCGTTTTAATCGACGGACTTAACGAAATTTCATCAGCGAGAGCTTGGGCGATCTTCGCCGGACTCTGCCGAAATTGCTTCGCCAATGGGAAGCACCCGACTGCAAAATCGCCGAATTCGACCTTCGGTGGATAATCCAATTTTAAGCCGTCGGGCTTTTGCCCAAAAGTGTTTTCGCATGCTTCGTTGATTGCAGTTAAAATCTCCGTTTTAATGCTGATAATTGACATAATCATCCTCTAGTTTTCATCCTCATCATCCGACCACACAACGATTTCTTCATCATCGTAGTCCTCGAGTTCATCATAATCTTCATCGTATTCGTCGTATCCGGTGACCTCTACATCAGGTACTTCGATTACTGGTGCTTCTGCCCACAGGTGTCCAAGGTTGTAATATTCCAGTTTTTCCTCCAAAAAAACATGCACAACAAAGTCAACGTAATCTAACAAGATCCAATCCGCTCGGCGCGCCCCCTCTCGATGCCAAGGACGAAGATTCCACTTCTCTTCAAGTTCTTCCAAAACCGCATCAGATATGCCTTCGACCTGAGTGTCCGACACACCGCTACAGATAACGAAAAAATCGGTGAAAGAATCCAATTCCCGCATATCTAAAATAATTGCATTACGAGCACGTCGGCTCACGGCGGTTGCCGCCGCTGCCTGTACCAATTCTAGTGCGTTTGCTTCCAATTTGGTTTCTCCTTATTTTTAGACATTGGCTGGTGTGACTCTCTAATCCGTAACCGTCCAGGCCCAAACAAAGAAGGATCCAGATGCAATCTATATCTGGGAGGGCAAACTCGTCTCCGGGCTTACTCGGCTCCGGGCTCGCCTCCCCCCCGCCGAGCCTTGAATTCGGTTCGGCGGGAACCTCACCCTCCCAGACCACCTGAACGGTTGCTCTAATCCTTAATTGCAGTCGTTAGTCTCCCAGAGCGCATGATTGTAAGCACCAATCGTATTCGGGTGAATGACCACACCTTTTTTTAGCAGGTGGTCAATTTTGTATCTCGCCACCTCAAATACGGCGCGCTCGAGATCACGATAGGCAAGTTCGCGAACTAACTCCGCACCTTCATGGGTTCGCGTCGGTTCTGCAAAATCGGCGACGTACAGAATTTTATCAATGAGCGTCATCGCAGAGTTTCCTGTTGTGTGAGTTCGGACAGCGTTTAGGATTTCAGAGTCATTGACACCAAAAAGCACAATCGCTAGTTCTACTCCGATAATTGCGTGTAAAAGCGAAGGATTTCGGCGTTCGATCTCGTCAAATTTAACCCCAGAATTTGCCCCGGCTTCAACCAATTCTGAAGTGCTCATCCACTTCGCACAGTCATGTAAAAGGGCGGCAAGGTTTACCTTCTCCAAATCCACTTCATACCTTTTCGCCAAATCGATCGCTATATCCCGCATGGAGAGAACGTGTTCGTACCGCTTAGGCTCAAGCTTCAATTTGAGATATTTTTGAATCTCAACGGTTTTCTGTTCCTTAGGTTGAGTCGGCGCAGGCATACCCAAATCAGCCTTTTGGGTGTGTGCATTATTCATCTTCATTTATTATATCGTCAACCTCTTCCATGTCAAATAGCAATTGTGCAAGGATTTCTTTCTCCGTCTCTGTCATCGTCTCGGCATCGGGTAGCGATGCGCTAATTCGGTATTCTTCGTTGAGCCACTTTCCGAGATCGATTGTTTTGCAACGAGCGCTACAGAACGGAAAGTGCGGTGGCAGTTTTTGCCCCTTTTCATATTCAAGTTCGTAGGTCTTTCGACAAATACTACATCTGTGTTTCAATGGATGTGTCACCTACCTTATGCGTGTAGAATTATCCCTCGTTTTATGGATTCCTTATTTATACAGTTGATGGCATTCGATGTATTCCACGACAGGTTGCGGCAAAAGATATCGAATGGAATGTCCTAACCGAAGGTGTTCACGGATTTCTGTGGCGGAAATGTCCACTCCCGTGATCGAAAAAAACTGCACTCTTTCACGGAGATCTGGGGGAACGTCGTCGAGGCTATAGTTGGGACGAGTGGTGGCAATAAAATGGCAGATGTCCAAAAGCTCGTCAAAACCCTTCCAGATTTTGAATTCAATTAACGAATCTGCGCCGATAATCCATGCCAGTTCAGATTTCTCCCCGTAAAACATCTGCAACTCTTTTATCGTCTGAATGGCATAAGACGGCCCAGTCCGATCCAATTCAATCCGCGATACTTCAAAGCAAGGATTGTCGGCAGTTGCCAAGAGCGTCATCTGATAACGGTGTTCTGGATGAATAATGCCTTGAGAATCTCTGTGAGGTGGACGAGCAGAAGGGATAAAAAGTATCTGATCATAGCCTAATCCGTCACGAACCTGTTCCGCACTCAAAAGGTGAGCGTAATGGATAGGGTTGAAAGTCCCGCCCATGATGGCAATTTTCATCGTCAATACGCCTCATTCAGCGACATTAAATCGTGTGCCGATGCCATTGAATTATACTTGCCAGCGGATGGCATGTCAACAGGAATGTATCAGCCATGTCTTCCTCCTTCCTGCTCTTGGGCGTGTTTTCTTCGCAACTGACGCCATTCCTCGAATCATGGCGTTTCACGCGCCACGGTCCAGACCTGACATTTCCTCCAACGCAAGCATAAGCGCATGCGTTCCTAAACGTCCATGACCTTGTGCTTGAACGGCGAGGTAAAGCTGATGTACGAGTGCAAGTCCGGGAAGGCTGAGGTTCAGTTTCTTCGCTTCGTCTAGTGCGATTCCCATGTCTTTGACGTAATGTTCCACGAAAAAGCCGGGGTCGAAGTTGCGTTCAAGGATGCGAGGTGCGACGTTATCGAGTGTCCAGCAAGCCGCCGCACCTCCACTAATCGATGAGAGCATCGTTTCTAAATCTAAGCCCGCCTTGTAACCGTAGAGCAGCGCCTCGCACACACCGATAATTGTTCCTGCAAATGTGATTTGATTGCACATTTTGGTGTGCTGACCGGCTCCTGCGCCACCTTGATGAACGATGCTTTTCCCCATCTCTTCAAGGAGCGGCATGACTGCTCCGACCGCTTCGGAGTCGCCACCCACCATAATCGAAAGCCGCGCTTCTCGCGCGCCAATATCGCCTCCCGACACAGGGGCATCGATCGAAGTGACGCCCTGTGCTTTAGCCTTCTCATAGATTTCCTGCGCCAGCGACGGCTCAGTTGTTGTCATGTCAACAATAATGTTCCCCGACTTTGTACCTTGCAAAATACCATTTTCGCCGAGATACACTTCACGCACATCGCGGGGAAAACCGACGATGGTAAAAATAACATCCGACACTTCAGCAACTTCGCGGGGTGAATCTACCCACGTTGCCCCTGCATCGAGTAGGGGCTGTGCCTTTGACTTCGTGCGATTGTAAAGGGTCACCGAGTACCCTTTATCCATAAGGTGTTGACACATCCAGCGTCCCATGACACCAGTTCCGATCCAACCGATTTTTGTTCTTGATGGATTCACGTTCAGGCTCATTTTTCCCTCCTTCGGGATTGATGATATCCACTGCCATTTTAGTGTAACAGCAACCTTATTTCAGATCAACAGTAAAATAACGAGTTCGACTTCCGATTTTGATGAGCAGGAAAGTAAGGAGCATAACGATTTTCCTTTGCTTTCCACCCCGTCCTTTCGGATGACGCAGTTAAGGTAAGACTTATGACGATAGGTTGTCATAGCAGGAATTTCGCCTGCGTTAAATTAGTTCTTGCTAGAGTGCCCTACCAAAACTACAAAAACACACGGCTTATATACTTTTTCGTTGACTTAACATTGGTGATGCGTATAATGGGATATATTATATGAACATCAACTGGCAAAGGGTGGGTTTTGGTGAGTCTGAGTTTCTCGGCAAACCACCGCCGCAACTGGACTTTGTCGTTAGACGGCTAATCGCCACTGAACGACAACTTCGCAAATTGCGGACTTATCAAAATAGAATTGCAACAGTCGTCTAAGTACCGATGAGGTGAAATCGAGCTAAATTACACTAATAATACTTAGGAGGTGGACACAATGTCAGAAGTTGCTTTATCAGAAAGTGGGATCGACACTCCGGCGGCACTACTCCGGGCTATGTTGGCCGTGTTGCGCAACTATTGGGACGAAGCAACCCGCTATCAGAAAGTCCTCTACATCTTAGGTCTAGTTTCCATCGGTAGCGGCATACTTCATACAGGAGTGTGGCTAGTGAAGGGCGGCTCATTGGCAGGTCCTGTCTCGTGGCGCAAGCCGATCGTTTTCGGATTCTCCGTTGGGCTGACCCTCATCTCAATAGCCTGGGTCATGACCTATCTACCCAAGCATCGGGTTAAAGGCTGGTTACTGTCGAGTGCCATTGGTATTGCATTCTTTGGGGAGGTTTTTTTGATTGACATGCAGCAGTGGCGCGGCGTGCCCTCCCACTTCAACTTCAGCACCCCCTTTGATGCGGCTGTCTTTAGTGTAATGGGCTCCCTGATCGTACTGGTCGAGATCATCGTCATTATAGTGGCACTATGGAGTTTCATCTCCCTGCAAGCTGCTTCCTCCAGTTTTACCTGGGCTATTCGGGTCGGCCTGGCGTTGCTGGTCGTCGGCCAGATTTTTGGAAACCTGATCATTCGAAACGGCATACCAAAGGTAATCGACCTCAAGACCGGGGAATTCATCAGCGAGGGTGTCAAGTCCGCCTATATCTTCGGCGCAGCCGGATCGATTAAAATCCCGCATGCACTCTCCCTACACGCCATTCTGGTGTTGCCGGTACTTGCCTTCCTGCTGCGCTTCACGAATTGGGACGAATCACAGCGCACTCGCGCCGTGATCGCAGCAGTGGTGGGCTACATTGGACTGGTGGCAGTCACCACCTTTCAGACGTTTAGCGGGCTGGCGCCCTTTGATCTGAGCCTGTCGGCAGCGCTGATGATGGGGGTAAGCGTAATTCTAATCGCGGCAACCTATGCCATAGCGCTGATCGTGCTCCAGCAAACGCTGGCTCAGAACGCAGCCGGGCAGGGCACCGGGGATTAATGCGAGGTCTCACGATGGAAAACTTATTCTCACTCAGCTTCTTACTGGTTGCACCGTTCTGGCTCTTGATGATCCTCACACCCCACTGGCGTTGGACGCGCCGGATCATACGATCGCCGCTGGTCGTCGTCCCGGTTGCTGCTTTGTATCTTGTGCTTGTGTTGCCGCAGTTTAGCACTGTTTTCCTTGAGATACTCAACCCGGCGCTCCCAGCCATTGCTACATTGCTCGGCACCGAGACCGGCGCAACCATCGGCTGGGTGCATTTCCTGGCATTCGACCTGTTTGTGGGTCGGTGGGAGTATCTCGACAGCCATGAGCGCGGCATCAGCTCCTGGTTAATGGCACCGGTGCTATTCCTTACGCTGATGTTGGGGCCAATCGGATTTCTAATTTACCTGGGCCTGCGGGCGTTGTACCGTGAGAGGCGGGGCACCACGGCAACGTCGTAGGGATAGCTATTTCAGACCTCGGAGGACTTGGTCTTCTATGCAATTTATCGGGTTCGTCCCCAACATCAATACGAGACCCAGCGAGGCAACCTAACCTAAGTTTCTAACTTGGTTTTACTGCATCGACCAAGATGGAATTTTGGGCAACCCTTTGGTGAGAGGACGAACTGTGTGGGGTGCGTGAGGTCTGACTCGTCTCCGGGCTCGACTCCCCACCCGAAGGGGCTGTCCCCCCAGTCGAAGACCTCGCGCACAATTGGATCGGTAGATAGTTCGTTAGCAGAGCCTAATTACCTAATTTTCAGTATTATTAAAGTCAATATTTTATGGAGTGCAAAACTTGTTTTGCAGAGACTGAGCAAGACAAGTCACCCACTCCAAA
>JADFGN010000610.1 GCA_022567695.1 Candidatus Poribacteria bacterium
ATGAAAATTGGGTTTGCGCAGGAAGATTCCCTGACGGTCAGATCGGAGGGCGGCGGAAGCACAAACGACGAGGCAATACACAACGCACGCACCAAAGCGGTATCCAGTCAGGTAGATGCCATTGTCCGTTTGAGAGCTCGTAGCCGTGAGCGGATTAAAAATCAAATCACTAAGGACATTGAGCCATTTATTATTGAACATTCAATAGTTCAATCCTCAGATCTAAACGGCGTGTATCGAGCTATCGTAGATGTTGAACTGGACGTGCCTGCGTTGGTTGAAAAACTGGTCAAACTAAACGTCGCAAAAGATTTCCGATACAAACCACGCGTGATGATTGCAATCACCGAGAAAGCACTGGGCGAAAACAGTAGCGATCTCTCGTTGACGACACAACTCGCTGAGGTACTGATTAAAACAGGCTTCAAGGTCGTTGCTCCAGAATCAATGGGTGAAATTCGCAGTGAGTTAATTAAAGGTGTTAGTCCTGAAAGATTAGCTGAGATTGCGGAGTCGCAAAAGGCAGACATCTTAATCGGCGGGAATGTAGACACAAAAAAGGGGGTAAAAAGTTCATTTCTCAAAAACGCCGATCTGCAACCTTATCACATCACCGGCTCGATTCGCGCTGCCCATTGTGAAACCGGCACGCTTTATTTCTCGAAAAACTTTAAGCAGAATCAATCCTCCACTTCACTGGAAAACGCCCGTCAAACCGGCTTAAAACAGCTGCTAAACCCCACAAATGCCAAAGGCATCGCCAAACCGTTGCTCGCTGGTATCCTGCAACCTTGGGCGATTCAGGTTGCTGTTGGGAAAAGCCAATCCAATCCTGACCTTGAGGCAAGCGCGCCTCCGACGATCTCGGTCATTGCGCCGCAAGATTTAACTGTGACTGTGCAGGCATCCATTCAGCTTCGCGCTATTGCGGCGGACGATATTGCGGTCGAAGGGATTAGACTTTGGGTCAATAATATTGAGATTCCGGTCAAGGATGGTGAACACATCGTCAGTATGACAGATTCGGCAGGGAAACAAGAAAACACAGGGTCATCCGAATATCAGATAAATCGACTCATCGCATTGGCGTTCGGCGAAAATCAAGTTCGGATCGCCGTGTATGATTCAGATGCCAACCAAACCGAACAAGGGCTAACGATTCTTCGCAACGTACCTAAATCGTCCGGAGCGGATGTTCAAGCGACGATCTTTACACCATCTAACGAGTCTGTTGCTTATCTTCCGTTTGTCCAATTGAGTGGCGAAGCGGACGGGAAAGAACGAATCGTGGATGTGAAAGTCTTCGCCAATGGCACCGCGCTTCCGATGGCTCGCGATCTCAACCTCGTTCGCAAGCAAGGACCATTTCAAGTGGATCGCCGTGTGCCGTTGCGGGTCGGTCGGAATTTAATCAAACTCGTCGCTGTCTCAGCGAGTGGCAAAACGGCTGAGAGATACGTGGTTGTCAATCGGCAAGCAAGGCAGTACGCGCAACAAGAGGCTGTCGAGGTCATCTCGGGTTCCGCCGGATCTGGGGATGTCCAAATCACAATCTCCGAACCTGCGAATGCTTCTGTTGTTTCGATGCCAGCTGTTAAATTGAGTGGCGAAGTGACCGGAAAAGAAGAGATTGTCAACATCAAAGTTAAGGTCAATGGAATGGAACTTCCAATAATCCGCGACATAAACGTTGTTCGAAAACCAAAGCAGAACACCTACGAGATTCATCATCGCTTGCCATTGCAGATGGGGCGTAATTCGATTCGACTCATTGCCACTACAGTAAGCGGCGAAACCGCAGAGAAATATTTTGTTGTCGATCGTGTCACGGCGGGCGATCGCCCGGCACTTCAACCCGCGGCTCCACAGATTACGATTTACGAACCTAAGAGCGGTTTGCAAACCGCCGATGCCTCGGTTAACCTTCGCGGCGAAGTGTTCGGTGAAAACCTTTCCGTTGTCACCGTCTCGCTCAACGGTACGAATCTGATTCACGAATCGGATGCCGCCGTCCTGAAAAATACATTTCCAATTCTAAAGGAAATCGAGTTGGCGATGGGGGAAAATGAAATTCGGGTATTCGCCGAAACCGCGTCCGGTGGAAGTTATACGAAAGCCTACTCACTCATGCGGCTTGGCCCGGATGCAAGCGAGGCTTTCAACATCGAAATCGAAAGCCCTGCGGCTGGAGAGGTTGTTGCCCAAGAATCCGTTCGTGTAATTGGAACGGTTACCGGGCAGTCAGAAATCAGCGACGTAGAAGTGTTGATTAACGGTATTCAGACCCGCGATCTCAAGCTTGTCCGCAAACAGAAACGGGAAAACAAACCGTACAAAATTGACAAAGTGCTTCATCTCGCCCCCGGCAAAAACGAGATTACTGTGGTCGTCCGGGGTGAAGCCGGCGAGAAGAAGCACAAATTCAGTGTAAATCGCGTGCTGGATATCGCCCATCGAGAAGCGGAAGCAGATGATGAATTGCGTGAAGAGTATAATAAATACGCCGTGATTATCGGAATTAGTGACTATCAAGAGACGGATATTCCAGACCTCGGGTATGCCCGTGCCGACGCCGAGGCAATCTACAATAAACTCATCGATCCAAACCGTGGTGGTTTTGCGAAAGAAAATGTTTGGACGCTATTTGATGACCAAGCATCACTCAAGAATATCAAGAACACGCTTGGCAAGCTTGCCCAAATCGTCAAGCCAAATGATATGGTGTTTATGTACTATTCCGGTCACGGCGGCGTTACTCCCGATACGACAGGTGAAGAAGCGGATGGAAGACGCAAATACATCCTTCCTCATGATGTCAGCATTCAGAATCTTGACGCTACAGGTCTACGAAGTTCAGAGTTGAGCCTGTTGCTCGATCGGATTCCCGCCAACAAGTTTGTATTCGTCATGGACTGTTGCTTCAGCGGCGGTCAAATCGAAGGTGGAAAACTCAAGTCGGTTTCACCGGCAAATACCCCAATCGGGACGGATGTGTATGGACAACTTTCCGCCGCGGGTCGCATCGTGATCTCTGCAAGCCAGCCGGATCAGGTTTCCTTTGAGACTGTGGAATTCGGGCATGGCATCTTCACACATCACCTGCTCGAAGCACTTGACGGCAAAGCCGACTTTGACACAGATAAACTTGTGAGTCTGCTAGAAACCTACATATACGTCCAGCGGGAAGTGGCAATGTCAGCCCGTAAGCTTGGACAAATTCAACAACCCAAACTCATGGGTAACGTAAGCGGCTCTATCATTCTGACAAGATTACCATAGCAAGATCGGAAATTTATGTAAATTATAGGTGTACATAAATTTATGTTGGATCGCTTCCGCACTGTTCTAATTTTACATACCCCTCTCAAACGAGGAGAAAATTAAATGAAAAAACAATTCGGCATTTTGATGATGTCGGTTCTTATCATTATGCTTATAGCTTGTGGCGGCGGTGGTGGTGGAAATATGCCAATCCCGCCGACGAATGCCGCCACCCGCCAAGCATCCCCCGATGATACCTCCGAAGAATTCACCGGCGAGAAGATTACCGTCGCCGTGTTTGACTTTGAAAACAACACCAGTGGGGCAAGGAAAGAAGAACTCGCTGGGCTGCAGAAAGGCTTAACCGATATGTTCATCGCTGAGCTTACCATGATTAAGGAATTTACGGTGGTCGAGCGGACACGCCTGGAAACAGTCGCCAATGAGCTTGCACTTCCCGATCTGGTCGGAGTTGACTCAGAAACGGCGCAAACGGTCGGACGTTTGCTGGGCGCTCAAGTGATCTATTTAGGTGGGTACTTTGAAATCGTTGGTCAGTTCAGCCTCAGTGCCAGGTTAATCCGCACCGAGACGGGGGAGGTTATGACCTCTACGTCCCCACGCATCAAATACGATCCGGATAAAATTTTAGACCTCGTTGGAGAGGTGTCAAAAGATCTTACAAAAGCTATCAAACAGAAACGAAACGTTTTGCTGGCGGATATATACTTTTCAAGAGGTAGAACGGCTGAAGGCGAGGAAGAGGATATTGATAAGGCTATTGAACTTTATAAAAAAGCTCTGGAGTACCATCCGCAAAACAGCAATAGCCTGAAAGCCATCGAGCGTTTGCAAGGTGAGCAATAAGCTCTGTACTGCATGTCCAAAATTTGACTGACCGTTTCAAACGGGCGATAAGAAAGGAGGATGAAAATTGAGAAGCATTTTCCTTAAA
>JADFGN010000611.1 GCA_022567695.1 Candidatus Poribacteria bacterium
ACAGATTAAAGAGGACATCCGGATTCGAGATGAAAAAGATCGCTCCCGCGAACACAGCCCCTTGCAAAAAGCAAAGGACGCCATCGTTGTTGATACCACGGATAGGACAATTGATCAAGTTGTCGATTTGATCGCGGAACAAATAATCAGCCTTCAGTAAAGTTGGATTCTTCTCTGGAATCATGAGTGATAGCAAAATTATCACACTTCAAAATTTTATGAGATACCAAAAACATAGATTCTGGACAGAGAGCTCTTTTTATCGCCTTGCTCAGCGGATTACAGCATCTTTCTTTGGGGCATTCGGAAAACTTGAATCTCAGGGCAACGAGCACATTCCAAGAAAAGGTGGCGTTCTGCTGTTATCAAATCATCTGAGTTACATAGACCCACCCCTCATTGGCACCGTTGCCACCCGCGAAATCTATTATATGGCAAGGGATGACGTATTTCGCATCCCCGGCTTGAATAAGCTGATTGTGACGCTCAATGCATTTCCGGTTCGGCGTGGAGCCGCAGATCTCGCCGCATTGCGGCATACGCTCTCCCTTCTGAAAAAGGGAAAAGTGGTCCTCATCTTTCCCGAAGGAACGCGCAGTGTTGATGGTACTTTGGCGGAAGCCTACGCGGGTGTGAGTTTCATTGTCCACCGCGCAAAGGTGCCTACCATTCCCGTCTTTCTCAAAGGGTCAGAACGCATGTTACCCCGTAATGCCAAGTGCTTTTACCCCGCCAAGCTCTCCGTGACTTTTGGTCCCCCCATCAATTTCGCAGAAGTCCAAGGCATAAAGGACAAGCGAGAATTATATCGCTGCATGGGAGAGATAATCATGAAGGCGATTGGCGATCTGCGGTGCAAGGCGTAAAACGTAATTCGTAAAATACGCCCCGCCTTCCTTCCCTCTTCCAATCTCCTGATTTCCCACTTCCTGCTTTCAAACATTAAATCGAATGTTCAAAACATCCCCGTCCTGAACGACGTATTCTTTCCCTTCGAGCCGCAGAAGGCCTTTCTCTCTTGCCTTTCCGAGACTTCCGCAATCGACAAGGTCGGACCAGTGGATTGTCTCCGCACGAATGAACCCACGCGCAAAATCGGTATGGATAGACCCCGCCGCCTCAATCGCCGTTTGACCTTGATGAAGCGTCGAAGCCCTCACCTCATTCGGATTACCAGTGAAAAAGGTGATCAGTTCCAGTAAATGGTATGAAGTGTGGATAAACCGCACCAACGCAGATTCGCCAAGCCCCATTTCAGCAATGAAGATTTGCACATCTTCTTCATCAAGCTGAGAAATCTCCATTTCTAGCTTTGCCGAGAGCGTGACCACTTCAGTCTTGGGTTTACCTTCATATTCGGCGAAATCAGTGTGTATCTTCTCTGCGTGGTCTAGTTGATCTTCGCCAATATTGCAGATGAGCAACATCGGTTTTTGGGTTAAGAATCCGTAACCTCGTATCATTCTTTCATCTTCAGGCGAGAGCTCAATTTCCCGAAGTGGAATATTTTCCTCCAGTGTTTCTTTGCAACGTTCTAGCACAATGAGTTCATGTGAGAGTTCTGGTGCTTTTTTGACACGCAGTTCACGGACAAGACGCTCTCGTCGCTTTTCAATAATCTGCAAATCGGCAAAGGCAAGCTCGATATTAATCGTTTCAATATCTCGCATGGCATCCACGCTTCCATCGACATGCGGTACAACTTCATCTTCAAAAATGCGGAGGACGTGTGCAAGCGCGTCCACCTCACGCAGTTCAGCGATAAATCCCGCTTCTAATTCACTCTGTTTCATGTCACCTTTAGAGACGCCCGCGACATCTACATAATCGATTGTGGCAGGCGTGATCTTCTTCGGCTCAAAGATTGCATTCAGTGCTTCCAATCGTTCATCTGGTACTTTGATCGAATTGACGTTTGTCCTCTGCCTTGCAACATACGACCCTGTTTCTGCGTTGGATTGCGTTAGCGCATTGAAAATGGAGGTTTTTCCAACGTAGGGCAGCCCAACAATACCTATTTTCATGATAATCTCCAGAATTTTCCGTTGACAAGTTTTTCCGGTGATGCTATTATAAGTACTTCAAATGAGACGTGATACTAACATATCAGCAGCATGCAAGATGTGGATGAATTGTATCTGACATCTGGTATATTTGGCAACGCAACATTTCAATATTAGGCATAAATTCAGACGGGTGGGAACACAAACAAATGGCAGATAGTTCTCCCGGTTTCCTTCGTCGAGGAATTCAGAAACGACTACCACTCATATCGGGGTTGCTCACCGTTGCGCTTATATTTCTACTCATCCTTTTCTTTTTGCAGTGGTACTTAATCCGAGAATTATTTAGCTTTGCTGCCGATGTTGTCGAAGATCAGTTAATACAGCAAGCGCCTGATGGCGTAGCAGCATCGGAAATTAGCATGACGTTCGATCGTGTCGAGGATGCGCTGATGAGTCTACCAATGAGCTACATCAGCGGAAAAATCAACCTTAGAAAAGTCAAAGCCGCAGCCGATTACGCCTTGAAAGCTAATGAGAATGAAGAGTGGACTTCGGAGGAAGTCAATACGATGCTAAAGATGATGAACGCGGCTGTCGGCTTCAAAAAATAGAACGAGTAACAGAGACGCTCAACAATTATGGCAGAAATAATAACGCCTTACGAAAAATTTGCTTGCGCTTATGATCAAATGATGGCGAATGTGGATTATGTTCGATGGGCGAATTATATCGAATCACTTTTAAGAAACTACAAATGTTATCCACGAAAGATTCTAGATGTCGCGTGTGGCACAGCCGCTTTGACGGTGTTGCTCGCAGAACGTGGATATGAAATGTGGGGGCTAGATCGCGCCGAAGGGATGCTAGCAATTGCACGCCAAAAAGCGGCCACTCGAGACTTGGATGTCCAATTCGTTCAAGGGGAAATGCAGAGCTTTGATCTGAACCAACGATTTGATGCTGTTATTTGCACGTATGATAGTATCAACTATGCCCTCAGTGAAGAAGATCTCGCCACTGTCTTTCAAACCGTTTCAACGCATTTGGAGCCATCGGGATTGTTTATTTTCGATGTCACGACCGAAAAAAATATCGCTCAACATTTCCACGCACAAACGTTTGCCGAAAATCGCGAAGACTATTCCTATATCTGGAAAAACGTCTATTCCTATCATAATAAAATCTGCCACACAGACCTGACATTTTTCATCCGTGAAGATGAACTGTTCCGTCGATTTGAAGAGGTTCATGTTCAGAAGATCTTTGAAGTTCGCACCATCAAAAAACTCCTCAACCAAACTGGATACAAAATGCTGGGGGCTCACGATATGTACACCTTTAATCGGTCAAACCGACATTCGGATCGAATCAATTTTACAGCGCAAAAAGAGGCGTAAAATGAACTCATTCCGCCCCGACTTTGCGAGTTCGATATGGAAATATCTATTGTGCTTTTTTACAGCACTGGAATTGGAATCGTGGTATACTGAACGCACATTTATAGCCAGCAACCAGATTGATGTAAATTTACGCAATTCGCTGAACTGAGTGAATAAGAACTATGTCTGAAAAAGTTCTGGGAGTCAATCCTGAAATAATAAAGTGGGCAAGGAACCGCTCTGGGTTTACCCTACAAGACATTGCAAAGGGATTAAACAAAGGTGTTTCAGTTATCCGTAGTTGGGAATCCGGAGTAAGTACGCCAACTTATATTCAACTTGAGGCATTTGCTGATAAATGTAAACGTCCCGTTGCGATTTTTTTTCTTCCCGATCCGCCTGAAGAAGATGACGCCACGGAATCGTTGGCACTACGTAGCACTGAAATTGAAAAACTCACACCTAATACACGCTACTTGCTTCGTCAGGCTCAAGCAATACAACTTTCCTTAGTTGAACTAAATAATGGTGTCAACCCGGCTGAAAGGAAGATATTTCGTGACATTCAAGGGCCAGGTGGTGATGACCCGACTGAATTGGCACAGCAGGTCAGAGATTACCTTGGCATTAGTGTTAAAATGCAAGTGAGTTGGAATAGTACGAAAAAGGCAGTGGAAAATTGGCGGGATTGTGTTCAGGAAAACGGTGTTTTCGTTTTTAAAAATTCGTTCAAGCAAAAGGAAATTGATGGTTTTTGCCTCGTTGACGATGAATTTCCGATAATCTACTTGAACAATAGTACATCTCCTACCCGCCAGATTTTCTCA
>JADFGN010000612.1 GCA_022567695.1 Candidatus Poribacteria bacterium
GGGTTGGGGTATATTTAGAGCCATTGTGCCATAAGCCATTGAGAGCACGAGAATAACGAGCGCACCCACTTTGTCTTTTGACATCAGTTCCTCACAGAAATCGTCGAGCGTGTTATACCAAAATGCCTTAGACACGGTAACATTCCGTAGCCCAACTTTCTAAGTTGGCCAAGATAGAATCTTGGTCTACATTACTTTCCAAATGCAAGTCAGTATTATCTTGTCAATCCTCATGTTATTGAAGAAAGCCAAGTTCCCGCATGAGCTTGCCAATCACTTTTTCCTGCGCTTTGAGGAAGGTGTAAAATTCTTGACCGGGTTTATACAGGTTCTCCCAGCCATTGCGATTCCGTACCTTTTCCCAAGCTGGCGTTTCATACATATTTTCCAGCACTTTGGCATAGTTCGCAACTTCATTCTGAGACAGTCCGGGGGGCCCAAAAAAGCCGCGCCAATTGACAAAAGAGACGTCGTATCCGAGTTCTTTGAGAGTCGGAATATTGGGGGCCGCAGAAGCGCGTTCTTCGGCGGTAATCGCAAGAATACGAACTTGCCCGGCTTTATGTTGCTCCAAAGCTTCGCCCAGTCCCGTCGATAAAACCTGCGTCTCACCAGAGAGCAATCCGGCAAGTGCTTTACCTCCCGCATCGTAAGGGATGTAGCGTACATCTTTAGGATTCCCTCCAGCCGCTCCAAACGCAAGGGCGGCAACCAAGTGATCCATACTTCCTCGACCTGACCCTCCGCCGATTCTGAGTTGTCGCGGATTGGTCTTGAAGGCGGTAACAACATCTTGCCAGTGGTTGAACTTTGAATCACTTCGGACAGCAAACACGCCGTAGTCTGCAACGACAGCCGCAATCGGTGTTAAATCCCGAAAAGAGTGCGGGAAAACTTTCTGGAGGGAACGAATGAGCATCGGGGTAGAATTGACCATCAATGTCTGTTTTTGCCGTTTCGCTGTTTTGATGAGATAAGCAATTGCTTTCCCTCCGCCGCCGCCAGACATGTTTTGATACGATGCATTCTTGATGAGTTTGGACTTGGTCAGTGCTTCGCCCACGCCTCGTGCAGTTGCATCCCAGCCGCCGCCCGCACCGCCCGGGATGAGAAAATGTACTTTATTGAGGTCGGTATCAGCATTGGCATGATTGACGTACACGCCCAAGATCAGCATGAATATTATGAAAATAGAGAACCCTTTATTGTATAATTGCTTTGCACTTTTCATAGAACTCCTTTTCGACTCTAAGCGCGATACCACCCCGCAGGCTGGGACTCTACCTGTAGAACGGCCTCAAAATCTGCTGCGTGTTCAAGCATCTCATCAAGCGGTACGGGTTGGTTGAGTCCTCTTCGCCAGATTTTCCGCTCTATAGTTCCGGTGACAAGATAATCGTTACCAATGGCCTGAGGCTCAAGTTGGCTGAGATTTTCGGCCAATTGCGCTTCCAATTCATCTTGATGGACGATGAGCATTTCGCATTCCGGGCAGAATCGGCATGTCTTGCCTTGAGCAATCAGCCCCAAATCGTCAACGTGGACAAGTAGTGCAAATTTACGCAACCGGGTTGGCCGATCGCACTGGGGACATTTGGTGAAACGGGCATCTTTATATGGGTTGAGTACGAAAGCATAGCGGGGTGGTAAGTGGCCAAATCTCTGTGAAGCGGATCGGATTTGCTTGAGCATTTGATTAATCTCGTTTCGATCAAACGCTTCCGGATCGAACTCCTCACCAACCCATTCGAGCATTTCTTCATGCTCCGGATGATTTGAATTCCCAATCGCTTCAAGAAAGTCATAGTATCCCCAAATGCCACCGCAATCTTCGGGTGGGCAGGCGCGTTTCCCCGTCACGCAGATCGGATAGTTTTCCCCAGCTTTGGGAGACAGAATTTTTTCGAGCAAAATCTCGTGCTCCCAACTATCACCAAAATCATATTCGTAGATCAACTTCTCTTTGGCACGGGATATGACTTGACCCAATGTCACACTTTCCTCGTTTTCAACATCCAAATCAAAGTCTGGATCGGGTGTTCCATACATGACGCCATGAGCCATAAACTGGTGAAGATGGTAATTCTCCCAACCCATCACCACTTGTAAGATCTGATGAAGCACATCCAGCCGGGTGTCGCTGGTGACTTGTATTCGTCTCCAAATTGGAGGTTTGCTGCCGTTAAGGGTGACCTTGAGTTGGTAAACAGAAGGATCGAGTGTTTGTTTTTGTGTAGGCATTTTATTCCTCGTTCCGATGAAGGTAATAGTGCATAATAATACCAGCCATCAATACAGCTTATCAAGATTTATTTAATAGGAGGCAAAATGAAAATTCATGAAGATTTGAAACCAGGGAACATCTTCCCAGACTTTGAACTCCCCGATCAGGACGGCGAGGTGACAAAATTGAGCGAACTTATGGGAGGTTGGCCAACGATTGTCGTTTTCTGGCGGGGGCAGTATTGACCTAAGGATGTTCTCCAGTTGGAGAATTATGTCAAAGACTTGCAACCCGAATTGAGAGTCAGTTACTGCAAGTTGATTGCTGTCTCCGTAGATAATACGGAAATCACACACAAGTTTCGTGAGCAGATTGGTGCAGAGTGGCCCTTCCTCATCGATGCAGATAGAAAGCTGATCAATGAACTGGATATCGTTGACAACACAGACCGCGCCCATTCCCCAATTCCTATCCCGTACACTTTCGTACTCGACGGCAACCGCGAAATCTATAAGATTTATAACGGCTGGTGGTTTGTGGGGAGACCCACAGTGGAGGAGTTGCGCCACGACCTACGGACATTGATCGCACGCCGACCCGATTATGCGTATAATCGCGAGTGGGATGTTTCGGAGGAAGCGAGGAAAAAGGCATTCCTCTAAATGGGCGAGCGTTCACTTTTGGCTAGACATGTTGTTTGTTTTATGCTAAACTCGTCCAAATTCTAGGAGGTCACAATGTCAGACAAACTGCGAGTCGGGCTCATCGGTACGGTTTCCGCGTTCAATGATCACTTTGGACATTCGATCGCAGCTATTCCAGAGATGAACGGTGTTGCAGCGGCAACGCTAGGGCGAAGCGAAAACTATGTCGAGTATTCGTTGATGGACTCAGTGGAGAACTATGCACAGAAATACAATCTCCAAATCTACGAAGACCCGTGGGAGATGGTAGAGCGCGAGGGGCTGCAAGCGGTCTACTTGACAACGGAAGATCACTTATTGGCACAATACGCGATTCAGTCCGCCAAACGCGGGTTGCACGTTTTTATGCACAAGCCTTGGGCGACGAACCTGGAAGATGCCGACGCTGTCATTGCCGCTGCCCAAGAGAACAACGTCGTCATCCTTCCGAACCTACCGCGACGCTTCACAGCGACACATGTCTACGCCCAGCAGCAGGTCCGGGCAGGTGTCATCGGAAAACCATTGATGATGCATACCAGCCATTCGCATCACTTGAAATTCGGTCCCTGGAAAAGCGATCCACTGAAAGCAGGCGGTGCAGAATTTGAGGTCGGGTTTTACGACTGTGACACACACCGGATGCTCATGGATGCCGACCCAATCAAGGTGTACTGTGTGTCTGGTAATTTGCAACACATGGGCATACCATTCGTCGATAACCTAAAGGCGACAGTCACGTACGATAACGGTGGTTATGGATCGTTGAGCATGTATTTCGGCACAGATTTTCAGTTTATTCGCGGTGAATGCACAGAGCTTGTCGGGGAAGACGGCGCGATTCGGATTGTTGGCAATCAGGTAATTATTGCCACAAGAGATGGTGAAACGACGATCGAACCAGATCGGATGGTAATGAACACAGAGGACATCCGGAATTGGGTACATGCGTGTTTGGGGATTGCGGAGTCGAAGACATCGCTGGAAGAAGGCAGAAAAACGTTGCAGCTTTGTATGGCGTTGCGGGCGTCCTCCCGTCTGGGAGAGGCCGTAACGTTGCCGCTTGACGATCGGCCGGAAGTAAGGAAGGCGGCGCGTCCGTATGAGTTGAGCGATTTCGGGAAAATGCCGGAACCGCCGATTGCGGCGGGGGTGAAGGCTTGAGAGGAAAAATTTATGTTCGCTGAAGAAAGACGCCCGGTGAATTCACTGTTCAACAAAGTGGTAGAACGTGCCGCAGATGCCGGTACACTTGCCAAGTCCCTTGCCGAAGGTGGGGTGCGATATGTGACCACCGCTGTA
>JADFGN010000613.1 GCA_022567695.1 Candidatus Poribacteria bacterium
GCCTCAATTGCAGTTTCACCGGTATGCTTGCCACCATAACCCGAGCCGGTGTCCGGCATGATGACACGGATGTGGGTTTCCGGGACTCCAAATGTCTCTGCAAGTTCACGCTTCACCCCGAACGGTCGTTGCGTTCCCGTCCATACCGTGAGTTTTCCCGCGTTCCATTCCGCCACCGCCGCACGCGTCTCCAACGGCGCATGGGCGATGTAGGCAACGGTGTAAACACTCTCCAACGTCACTTCTGCCGCCGCCAGTCCTTCCTCAACCGAACCCAGCGTATGGTGGGTTCGGCTACCTTCCACCTGCTTCTTCAGATCATCAAACAACTCATGGTGTGATGGTTGCGGAGAGCGATTCCATTCTGCTTGGATTTCACCGATTGCGGCGGAGGCAGTTTGCTCATTGGTAGCTGTGACGCCAACGAAATCTCCATCACGGACAACCGTTACACCTGTAATGCCTTCTGCCCGTCGTGTGTCTATATTCTGGAGGGTAGCTGAAAACGCAGGCGGGCGTAGCACTTTCCCATATACCATGCCGGGACGCAAAACATCTGAGGTGTAGCGATGCGTTCCCGTCACGAACGCTCTACCGTCTACCTTCGGGACAGATGTACCGACAATTTTCCATTCCTCCGCTGGAGTTGTGGGAACGTCCTCACCGATGGTCTTCATCAATTTCTGTCCCTGCGTTAATTGTCCCAAATCGAAGGAGCGTCCCGTTTTGGAATGCGTGAGCTTTCCGTCGGCAATCACGATGGAACCCCGATCGACCTCCCACCGTTGAGCCGCTAAATCTATCAGCAACTCCCGTGCAGCGGCTGCGGCTTTTCTCAGTTGTGGGGCCATCGTCGGCGTGGTGCGACTGCCGGACGTTCCCCGGTCAAAGGGAGCAAGGTCGGTATCGCCCATCACCAGACGGATCGAGGTTAGAGGCACAGGCAGTTCTTCAGCAACCACTTGCGTGAGTGACGTGCGGATGTTCTGTCCCATTTCTACTTTACCAGTGTAGACGGTCACTACGCCCTCTTCAGAAATGTGCAACCACGCGCCGATCTCCCCACCGGAGCGGCGACGACTTCCCCCAGATGATCGTCCCTGCCCAAGCGCGTCCTTGGAGGTCAGGAGCACAACCATACCACCGCCCAGAATTTTAAAAAACTCGCGCCGAGCGACCTCAAAACGCGACGGGTTTTCCAGGGAGATTTCAGAAATCGGTCTTTGACTCATTTTAACCTCCTATCAGTGCCTTTGCTGCAAGACGAATCGCGGCAATGATGCGCGGATACGTTCCGCAACGACAGATGTTCCTGTCCATAAAATGCACAATCTCACTCTCGGTCGGGTTCGGGGATTTTTCGAGCAGGGCAACACCCGATATAATCATTCCCGGCGTGCAGTAACCGCATTGCATCGCACCCACTTCAAGGAACGCTTCCTGAAGCGGATGCAGGCGCCCGCTCTTCGCTAAGCCTTCAATGGTCGTTACCGCCTTTCCCGCAATATCCTCAGCCGGGGTAACGCAGGCGGGTGTTGATTGCCCATCCACCAACACCATACAGGCACCACACTGCCCTTCACCGCAGCCGTACTTGCTCCCGGTCAGGTCTAGTTCCTCCCGCAAGACACTGAGGAGGGTGCTCTCTGGCTGGATTTCAACTTGATGTTGGATTCCGTTGACGTGAAGTGTGATTTTCTTTGACATCAGCCGCCTCCCTTGTTTGATAGTCAATTTTTCATCGCATGCAAAGATTAGACGGAGTGTGATGAAAGCAGTTTACTCGTTGGTGAGCGTTGACCGCGCAGGCCTTTTTAACTTTGAGTTTAATTCTTTTAAGGAAATTGTCCCAGCTTCATTCTCATAAAGCCACATTTCCATATTCGCCCTGATCGCTGGCCAGTCCCTATCCATCATTGCATACCATGCGGTATCTCTATTTCTACCTTTAATAATCATGTGTTGCTTGAAGATCCCTTCAAATTCAAAGCCGAGCCGTTGGGCGGCTTCACGCGAACGTTGGTTTAATGAATCACACTTCCATTCAACCCTTCGGTATTTGAGTGGCTCAAAGCAATGGCAAAGCATCAAATAGATCGCTTCTGTATTGATTTTGGTTCTTTGCGCCAAAGGCGAGTACCAAATATGACCTAACTCTAGCCGACGCATGGATGGCACAATATTCAGAAAGCTTACCATGCCCACACTTTTGTTTACGCGCTTGTCTAATACCGTGAAGAATAATGGATCGACAGCCTCTTCTTGCGCCTTCAACCATTGCTGCATCTTGTTCTCATCTGTGAAGGGACCATAAGACATGTATGTCCAGAGCCGCTCTTTTTCCGCTGTGCCATGTGATACCGAAAAAAGGTCGTGTGCATCTCTTGCTGCATTCAAGGGCAGTAAAGAGACATATACGCCTTCAAAAACCTTTCGCTTCGGTGATTGCTCAATTTCCTTTTGCACTGCTGCACCAACTGGTAGTGCGTTTTGATTTTTCATTTAATGAGTCCAAGTCTATAAACATTTGGTTTGCGATTCTCTAACGCACTACCGATCCCACCAATGTGTTCAATTCTTTTTCGGCGAATAAGCAGGACGTTTGTTCATAGAAAAATGGATTGAAGTCAATCCGACCCCAACCCATTTAATTCATGCGTTCTATTGTAGTGAGAATTAGACATCGCGCCGTGCAATCATCCAATCGGCCGCTCAAATAAGTTGCGCGTTGAAAGACCGGTATTGGCACCCTCCGAATAGGCGTGTCGGAAGAGAGATTGTCGCAACGGAGGCATTGTCTCCAGCAACTCCTGCGGAGGCTCCCACCAGTGAAATCGGCTGCCGATGGAGTTGTATTGATTGAAGACGGGCACGCGGTCCACTTTGTCGTTTGTCCACGTTTGGGCGCTGTGAGTGATAGCTTCGGTAAGGAAGATTACCGAACCCGCGGGGCAAGCGTAAGTTTCCCATAGCGGCGAGTTCGCATCCATGATTGACTTGGGCAGTGTGTAGGCAGCTTTGTGGCTGCCACTGACAAACAGGGTCCCGCCATCTCCCTTCTTCACCGGGTTCAATTCCCAGACAACGCGGGTTAGGCCTGAATACCCTTTACCGGGGATGGTACGATAAATGTGTGAATTTCCGGGCAGCCGCCAAATACCATTCCCATTATGCGGACCGAATCTTCCCATTCCCTTTGAGCGATAGAGTAGAAAGCTTGTTTCAAAACGAAAGCCGTAATAGTCTTCGCTCGCCAACGCGGGATAGGCGAGAAACTCGTTGCAGAATCCAACGACGACCGGGTGATCGACCAGCTTCTCCAACGGCCCGGCGATTGGTGTGCGCATATGTGCCGGCAAAGAGTCTGGCTGATCTTTTAGGCGATAGCAGAAATCTCTCATCTCGTTGAGCTCGTCATCATCGAGCAAGCCGGGAATGACGAGCCAGCCATTTGTGTCAAAGGTAAATTTCTGCTCTTCGGTGAGTTCAACGACGGATTCGCCATCAGCATTGGTCATCGTTAACTTTCGGGCATCCGTGGGGAGGTTGCCCCAATTGCCCCAGTTGTTGTCAAAAATATATGGCGCGTTGCCGTCGAGATCGAAAGTTCGTTCTCTAGCCATTGCAGATGATTTCCTTATGTAACCCAAGTTTCGACCTATTGGGAAGTGCCGCCTGATTTGAGATGGCGTCGAAATATAACAGCCAATTTTGCGGCGCCCCGACCATTAGCGGATTTAACGAATGGGATGATCAAATCATTCGATAAATCCTTGGATTCGTTGTCATATTTTTAATCTCTAGGCTGTTGAATTTGGTGTGTAGCATCATGCGAGGGTGGGAGGGAAAGTAATGCAGAAATGGATTTATCAGGAATATAGAGAAAAGCGGCTAAAAATTCGCCAGCGCGACACTGCATCATCGGCTACGACGGTGTGACGGGAGTAGAGAAACATCGTTGCATTTACAGCGAGGTTATCGGCAATATACCTTTATAAAGATTCTCTTTTTGCGAGGTCCAGATGCGAGTAATGGGAGGGACTAGGGGAGTTGCACCCCGCTAGCTCTCCATGAGTTCGTAAAATTGCAGGTGTTATGAGAAGCAGCGTTCAGTTTTCTTGACCTTCGTCTCTGTTAATTTGCCCTGCCAGCCGTTCTACTTGTTCCTCCAACTGTGCGAGCCGTTCCTTGAGTG
>JADFGN010000614.1 GCA_022567695.1 Candidatus Poribacteria bacterium
CGTATGAAGGTGAATCCACAATTTCCTGACTTTTAGAGTGCAAATTATTTTGAAGGTCAAACTTTCTCCTCGTACCCAAGAGGGTGACGAAATCCACACAAGAAGGAGAAAGCCTGATAAAACCACATTTGGATGTCGATGAGATCATCCAACACTTTACCCTCTTGCTCCCAGAAATAGAGTTTCTGGGCAGTAACAATTCTCACAATCACCTGGGGAAGGCACTTCTTCTGAAGTTTTTTCAATTTTTGGGGCGATTTCCAGAAGGTGAAAAGGAATTCACCCCCGCGATAATCGAATATGTTGCCCAGCAGCTAAATCTACCGCCAGAGGTCATTAAGCAGTATAACTTCGATGGACGTACTATCTCTTTTCATCGGAGTCAAATCCGCCACCTGTTAGGCTTTCAGAAAGCAACTTTGGCTGACGAAGATGCCTTGCGTTCTTGGATGGTGGGTGAGGTGATTCCTCACGAGTATCGCGGGGTATATCTCGAGCAACTCTGTTATCAGCGCCTACGACAGGTGCACATTGAAGCACCCACCAAAGGCCAGATGGGGCGTGTTATCAAATCGGCTCTGCACCGATATGAACAATCCTTTTTCGCGGATACTACTGCCTATCTATCCCCCTCCGTAAAAGAGAATCTGCGGCAGCTGATCTATAAAAACCAAGACCTAGCGGCAGACATGGACCGGCAAGATTCAGCCGGCGATGATTTCGGCTATTATCCCATTCATGATCTCAAATCCGGAGCGGGTGACGCGAAAATAAGTAATATTAAAAAGGTGGCCAAACGCCTTGAGTTATTGCAATCTATCGGGCTACCGAATGACTTGTTCACAGATATTCCTCTGCGCTTCTTACGTCAATATCAGCAACAAGTCGCGGTAGAATCTATCAGTCACTTGCAGCGCCGCGACCAAAGTCCACAAGCGTATGCGTTGCTGGCCATTTTCTGTTGGGTACGCCAACGGGAGATAACAGACCAGCTAGTCAATTTGTTCATCCGGATTCTCAAGGACATATCCCTGCGTGCTGAACATCTCGTCGAGCGAGAGATATTGCGGGACTTCATTGGCGTTCATGGAAAACAGCAATTGCTATACCGTCTGGCCAAAGCCATGTGGGACCATCCAGATGGCATTATCCGTGAGGTATTATACCCGTTAGTGGGACCCGAAAAGTTACAGGCATTGGTGCAAGAAGCCAAGACCAAAGGCACTTACCAGCAGTCGGTACAGACTCGGATTAACGCGTCCTACACCTATCACTACCGCCAAATGCTGCCCGCCTTACTCGAGGTACTTACATTCTGTTCCAACAACGAGCGGTACAAGCCTCTGATTGAGGCGTTGGCTCTCGTCGCCGACTATCTCGGGGACAAATCCGCTTTCTACCCAGAAGATCAATCGGTACCAATGGATGGTGTCATTGCCAAGCAATGGCAGAACTGGATCTACTCAAATGACAAATCTGGCAGCCAGCGCATACGGCGGGCACGCTACGAACTCTGTGTTCTTCAATCATTACGCGATAAATTGCGCTGCAAAGAGATCTGGGTACAAGGAGCCGACCAATATCGCAACCCGGATGAAGATGTTCCGCCCGACTTCAGCGCGAAACGCTCACAATACTATGAGTCGCTCCTTCTTCCCCTCAATGCATCCGACTTCGTCAAGCAGGTCAAGGGCCAAGTTGAGCAAGCGTTACAAACACTCAATGACACGTTGCCCACCAACAAAGATGTTGAAATTCTGTCTAAGTCAGATGGTTGGATTCGTTTGAGTCGAATGCCCAAGCTACAGGAACCGACCAACCTGCGTTATCTCAAGAACCAAATCCGGCAACGCTGGTGGATGACCAGTCTGTTAGATATCATCAAAGAAGTGGACTTTCGCGTGGGGTTCACCGATAGCTTCCAAAGTCTGACGGGGCAACAACGATTGGCTATCCCTGAGTTGCAGAAGCGGCTGTTGCTCTGTCTTTTTGGCCTGGGTACCAACACCGGATTAACCAGTGTGAGCATGGGCAATCATGGCGTCAGTTACGCGAATCTCCAATATGTTCGCCGGCGTTTTGTGGCCAAAGATGCCCTACGCCAGGCGATCAGCCGTGTCATAGATGCTACCTTAGCCATCCGCCAGCCACAGATTTGGGGCGAGACCACCACATGGTGTGCCTCTGATTCGAAACAATTTGCGTCCTGGAACCAGAACTTGTTGACGCAATGGCACAAGCGCTACCATAAAGCGGGGGTGATGGTCTATTGGCACGTGGCTAAACAATCCCTGTGTATCCACTCTCAACTCAAGGCACCATCTTCTTCCGAAGTGGCATCCATGATTGAAGGGGTCTTACGCCACTGCACCACCATGCAGGTGGACCGCAACTACGTAGATACTCACGGCCAGAGTGAAGTCGGTTTCGCATTCTGCCATCTGTTGGGATTCCAGCTAATGCCCCGTTTTAAGAATCTACACGAGCAGAAGCTCTGCTTGCCGGAGGAAGGGACAGCCTTAAACTATCCCCATTTGGAGCCAGTGTTGAGTAAACCTATCAACTGGGCACTTATTATCCGACAGTACGATGAAATGGTGAAATATGCGACGGCGCTACGGTTAGGAACGGCTGATGCGGAGGCAATTCTCAAGCGGTTCACGCGGCATAACCTCCAACATCCCACGTATAAAGCACTTTCAGAATTGGGCAGAGCCATCAAGACGATTTTTCTTTGCTCCTACCTGACACATGAAGAGGTACGACGGGAAATCCAGGAAGGGCTGAATGTCGTGGAGAATTGGAACAGCGCCAATAGCTTTATTTTTTATGGCAAACGTGGCGAGGTCAGCACAAACGATGTAGACGCTCAAGAGGTTGCCATTCTCTGTATGCACTTACTCCAATCCTGCTTGGTCTATGTCAATACATTGATGATTCAGGAGATGTTAGCCGAACCGGATACCCAGCAACGCATGACAGAAGCGGATTGGCGGGGACTGACTCCGTTATTCTATGGCCATGTTAATCCATATGGCATGTTCGACCTGAATATGGAAACCCGTATTCCCTTGACAGGTCAATCGATGACGAAAGCCTAACCAACTAACTCAACAGGTGGCCTAATAAAACGGTCGTTTTATTAGGTCAGTATAACCAACGATTCCAGTTTGTAACCTCGTATATGATGACCGAAGTTACGGAACATATTGGGTTATTTTAGGACAGTGATTTATGGCAAAGGTATTGGCCTATCTGAGGACTTCGACAGACAAGCAAGATCTCAACAACCAAAAGCTAGAAATTCTTGAATATGGAAGGCAAGCGGGGATACACATTCACGACTTTATTGCCATCTCCATTTCTTCGAAGAGGAGTGACCACGACCGGCGTCTCGATGAGCTTTTAGCCAGACTGGTGAGTGGTGATACGCTCGTTGTCACTGAGATAAGCCGCTTGGGACGCAGCACCGGACAGGTCATTAACCTCATTGATAAGTTGATGGCCAGTGGGATAAGCATCATTATCATCAAGCCGAATCTCGTTTTGGATACAACACAAGATGATATTCAATCACTGACGATGATTACTATGTTAGCGCTCTTTGCTCAACTTGAACGGGTGATGATTAGCCGACGTACCAAGGAAGCTTTGGCCACCAAAAAAGCGCAGGGCATTCAACTGGGCAAACCCAAGGGGACAGTTCAGAATAGCATTTATGATAAAGATCGTAAACGGATTGTTCAACTCTTGAGTTTTGGCGTGTCTGCGCGGCATATATCTACCCAACATTTGGGCTATGGATATCCCTCCAGCCTTAATTATTACATCAATACCCGGCATCTACGTGATGAGGCAAAACAGATTCGGCTTGATGCGAGGTGTTAAAATCAGATGTTGCGTCTGGTCGCACGTTTGTTAAACAACCCCCTACAAGCGAAAAAATCATAGGTCGGACACGATTTGTGTTATAATCAACGTCGTGTCGGAAAATGGAGCGCAAAATTGTCGCCCTTTAAGAAAAGCAGTGGTTAAATAACAGGTAGCTTTGGAGATAAAGATGAGAATCTATGTGGGGAATTTATCGCATGACGTTACAGAAGATGACTTTCGGGAACTATTCGTGAGCTTCGGAGAAGTTGAATCCGCCACCATTATTACGGACAGAGACAGTGGTCAGCCGA
>JADFGN010000615.1 GCA_022567695.1 Candidatus Poribacteria bacterium
TTTATTTTTTTGACGAAAAACAACATAAAAAACAATGATCAAATGTCAAAATGTGATAAAAAGATAACTTTTGCTGAAAAACAATTATACACGAAACTTGAAATTCTGTTAATATCGTGTGATCAAAATCTGTTCAAAAATTGAAAAATCAAAGAAAATTAATAGTGTTAATGCATATGATGAATTTCTTAGAGATTATAAGGACAGTGAATTTGTTGATGACGTTGACGACTTTATCCATCTGGGTAATTGGCAGAATATCGGTCCAGTCAAACTCCGGGTAACGAATGACGAACTGCTTGGTTGCTGCGTCTTTAAAGAAATCTTCCTTGAAGTAAAAATTCCCCAGGATTTGAATTTTCTCTATCAGGAGGTCGAGCGCCAGTTCCCATCTGTCGCGTTTGAAAGTAATTAAATCAACGAGCGACTGATAATCAATGGCTTTGGAGCGCCCGGAATCAGCGCCGCCGGCTCCGAAAGAGACTTTCGGAACGCCCAAGTCATACATAACGTCTCTGGTCCGATTCAAATAAGAAGCGAGTAAAAAAAATGATTGCAGAGGGTCGCATGACTGAGCCCGGTCTCGCACGAATAGAAGAGGCCAAGCAGAGCGGCCTATGGCAGAAGTCTCCCCGTGCAGATATTTCATTTGAGATCCCAGAGGAATTTGAGCGCGCTTTGCAGCAGAATAGAGAAGCACAGGGTTTTTTTCAGCAATTGGCGCCGAGTTATCAAAAGCAATACATCGGTTGGATTGTGGTGGCCAAACGACCGGAAACCAGAGAGAAGCGAATCAAAGAATCCATTGCGTTAAATGATGCACTTATTGACCCACTTAAATTAGCGAAAAGGCTGAACATCGATGTAGATACAGTCAATAATGCTTACGAAGAACTGGTTTCCGAAGGTCTTGTGCATGGTGAAACTTACAATCTTTGGAAAGACCCTTTGACAAGACAGTGCTTGTACGATGCAATGAAAGAAGAAACCACGATTATGTCAATCGAGGAACTCCGTGAAACCCTTGAAATTGAGTAAAACCGCGGTAAGAGATTTAGGCTGGTGGGCGAAAAATAATAAACGAACTGCCTCACGCATTCTCGAACTACTCGTTGACATATCCAAGAATCCTAGTCAAGGAAAAGGCAAACCAGAACCGTTGAAGCATAATTTAAGTGGATATTGGTCACGACGAATAGATCAAAAACACCGAATCATATACAAGCCACTCGCTGACAGCATAGAAGTCATCTCCTGCAAAGGTCACTATGATTGATTGTCACTTGGCTCTGTGATCAAGACTGAGCGGAATCTTGTGCAGAGTGGTTGAGGCTTCTTTCTCCCGATCAACCACATGATTTTAACTTGTAGATGCAGGACTATTAACTTGGCGCGGGGAAATAAGATGATAAGTTCAGTGGTTCATTCACGTTTCACGTTTTGCGCGCGGTTCTTCCGCCCACCTGAAGGGCACATTTCACGCATTATCCTTCCAATTATTCTTTTTGGACTTGCGACTTCCGCGATCTATTCTCAAACGCCAGAATCAGAGGAGAAACTGCAGGCGGGAGACTTGCCGGAAGTCATACGTGTGCAACTTACTGATACGACGCAGATTGCCCTTGAACCTCGCTCCCGATTTAACGACTCATCTGAACCCAAACTGACTCATGCACTCGCGTTGTATGCCAAGGAACGCCGATGGAATTTGCCGCCCATTTTAACCCCAAACAAGGCGATTAAACCGCAACCCGCATCTCCCAAAAACTATATGCTCCACCTCGCTGCGTACCCAAGTTTGCCAGATGCGTTTTTTTACAACGTGCTTTTGGGGGGATACCTCAACGAAACACGCGGCTTCCTTCATCTAAATCGTAGACAGCTTGGTGATGATCGAACTGAAGGGCGAGGGGATTACAGTGTTGATGAGATTCGTGGTCGGGGAAGTTATCAGTATCATGAACTTAGTGAAATCACTCTGGATGCCGGGCTTAACCTCAAGGACCTTGAGTGGCTACCGTCAACGGTGGGAAATCCAAATTTCCAGAAAGAACTGCAATTTTTTCGCTCTGATTTGAACTGGAAACAACAGATTTCGGACCAGTCACATTCGACACTGACCCTCAATGCGGAACTATTTCGTATGACCCATGTGGGCGAGTCTAAACCAACAGATGAAGGGGCAGACCTCAGATTTAATTATGACATGGTGTTTCCTTTGCCTTTTCAGAATCCATTTCATATCGGCAATCACGTCGATCTCAATCCGGTGCATTTGGGTGCAGATGTCGAATACTTTTCTGCGACAGATGAGCGATTGGAGCGTGACATTTGGGGGACGATTTTTCGCGTGTATATCCGTGATTCGTTTACCACTTTTGGTCCCTTTGTTCTGGGTTTGGGTGCTGAAGGGGTAAGTTTCCGTGAGCGTGATGATGTGGATGGGGATAAAACGCGCCTGCAATTCAATCCATACTTTGCGGCAACGACGAATTTCGGCAAGAAATGGACTGTACATTTACAGGGACAGCGGGCAACACATCGATCTAAACTGTCGGCACTCTATTTCAACACAGATTACATCAGCTTGAATCCGTTCTTGCGTCCGGAGAAAATGTGGAAAGGTCGGGCATTACTCAAATACCATCTGAATAAAAGATTTGAAGTTAATGTTGCAGGCTTTGCTAAACGTATTAAAGATCTCGTCGTTCTTGAAAGATTTGCCCTTGATGTGCCAGAGTTAACGTGGATACCGACGAATATTGATGCTTCGGTTTACGGTGGACAGCTTGATATTGTACTCCAAATTGCGAATCGATTGGATGCACAGTTGCAATATACCCATGAATTTCATGAACCAGAAGTGGGCAAGCAGATCGCTTACCGACCTAAAGACCTGATAGACATCAAGATTGTCCATTACGTTCCGGGAGTTTATCGTGTTGAACTGGGCGGCGAGTTTCGGGGTGCTAGGCATGTGAATGCAGAGACGGACGAAACACTGGAAAGTTACTTTCTATTGAGACCAAAAGTGAATAAGACCATCGTCGATCATATAGATGTGTTCGTTAGCGGTACTTTCGCAATTGGTGAATACGCCTTATTGCAGGGATATGAGCTCTCGCAAAGTAACGTTGATTTCGGGATTGAGTTGAGATTTTAACTAATTTTCGGCAAGAAGACAACCAATTAAGAGATTGGAACTTACCATGAAAGTGCATGAATTTACACTCATTTTAACAGCCGACTCCAATGAAGAAGAATCAGATCGACTCTACAGCATCTTTGATGACGGTACACTTGCCACTATCGCTGGTGTGCCGCAGATTCACTTCCACCGTGAAGCACCGTTGTTGGAGGGAGCCATCGGTTCTGCGCTGGTAAATGTAAGAAAAGCAGGCTTTGATGTTGTCCGTGTGGAAATCGAACCGAAGGTAGTGGCACAAGGGATACAGGTATTTCAAGCAGAACAGCAACTACATGGTACTACCACCTAACCAGCCGTTGCAGTTGACGGTGCAAGGAAGCCAGAATCCGATTGAAGAAACCATGTAAGAGACAAGTAGTGCAACTTACCATGGCAATTCTTGACGAAATCCGCACGAAAATCAGAAACGGTCAGTTTGAGTTCTCGCAGCATGCCACTGACCAAAGTATTATTCGTCATATCAGTGTGCAAGAAGTTCGTGAAGCTATCGAACAGAGCGAAGCCATTGAAAACTATCCGAACGACAAGTATGGTCCGAGTTGCCTGATTCTTGGCCTCACGAACTCCAAGAGACCTTTGCACATTCAGTGTAGCTATCCATCAAGACCATTGGTCAAAGTTGTAACGCTGTATGAGCCTGATCCCTCGCGATGGATCGATTTCAAGATACGGAGAAAACAAAATGCCTGACAATGACGTGTGGAACGAAACATTGGTTGAGAAGAACGTAACGTACAGCATTGAAGTCGATGGGCGGTTCGTTATCATTGAAGATGTCCCCGCCCGGGTCAACGTTGAGACGGGCGAAAAATACTTCTCTCCAGAAACCGTCGAACGTCTACAACAAGCGGTGTGGGAACAATGTCAACCCCTTCGCACTATCGAGACACCTGTGTATGAGTACGCCGCATTAGCCTAACCAGTCGCTGCAGTTGACCCTTCATTACTATCCGGACATTTCTTTTGTACAT
>JADFGN010000079.1 GCA_022567695.1 Candidatus Poribacteria bacterium
ACGAGAGGCCATCGAGACACTATCGCTCATCCCCTACGACCTTATCCTCATGGACTGCCAGATGCCCGTGATGGACGGTTTCGAGGCGACTGCGGCCATCCGCGCCAGCGAGATGGAATCGGGTGATCACATTCCGATCATCGCCATTACCGCTAACGCCATGCAGGGAGACCGTGAGCGATGCCTTGAAGCCGGGATGGATGATTACATTAGCAAGCCCGTTAAGCCCAATGATCTGATTGCGGTTTTGGAAAAATGGATGGGTGAAGACCCTGAATCTGCTCGCGGTCAAAGCGCTATTGAATCGCCTTCAGATTCGTCTATCGTGGATTTCAGTGGTATTCTAGAGCTTGTTGATGACGATGAGGAATTTCTTGCGGAACTTATGGATGAATTTTTGAATAGTATCCCTAAAATGATTACCTCCCTTAAGGCCGCGCTGGATGAATCGGATGCGCCCACGGCGCGATGTGAAGCGCATAGCATCAAAGGAAGTGTCGTGACGTTCGGTGCAGAGTCGCTCCGTGAAATCGCTTTTCGCATTGAACAATTGGCCTCACAAGGAGACTTGACTGGCGCAACCGAGCTGTTGGCAGATTTGGATCGGCAATGGCTTAGGGTAGAAGGTGAAGTGCAGCGGCGGCAAACTGACACCAAGGCATAGATGCTCGACAAAAAGAACGCAACGTAGAAAAATCAGAATGGCACGAGGAGATGTTCTAAAAGTCGCTTAACCAAGTTTACTCTCATCCTCATCTCCAAATTCCGTATTAAAAATGAAACGGTACAGATTTAATCTTGAGGCGGTACTTCAACAGCGAAAATTGGTCTATGAGCAGAGAGCCAAAGATTTCGTCATTGCCACGAACAAATTGCAACTCGAACAACAGCGGTTAGCGGACATCAATCATCGGCAGAGGGAAACAATTTCCGCCTTCAATCATAAACAGCGGAAGGGATTGACCGTGCGCGACTCTGCTCTTTACGTATCATATCTCGATCGGCTGGCCGCCGAAAAAAAAGAACAGGTTTCGGCTGTAAAGGCGGCGGAAGACTGCGTTAGTGCAGCGCGTGATGTGTTAAATCAAGCGAGAGTTCGGCATGAAATTCTGGTAAAAATGAAAGAGAAATCACGTGACCAGTACGATGAAATATTTAAGAAGGAAGAGCAGAAATTTCTAGATGAAATTACAAGATAGGCCTTCCCCAGTAGACCTCGATTTCCGACAGATTGAATCCTTGGGAGTTGACTAAGAGGGCTCGCTCCCACAGCGATAGGGATTTCGTCGGGGTTGGCGGTTATACGAGTAGGGCAAGGCATGCCTCGCCCCTACAACAGGTGTGAGCATAATGAAAAAATTGCTAATTTTTCTATCCCTCTTTTTTTACACGGTTGCGCTCGTCTTGGGACTCATCTTGTATTTCAGCTTAGATCGGCGTGACTTGATGACGGGTGGAGAGCTAATTGGTTATGCGACAATTACAAAACCCGAAGCGCTGGAGATCCAAAGGCTGATAGAGCGCGAGAATGAGTTATCACATAAAGTTGAAGCGCTTCAGTCAGACCTGATTGATAAGCAGTTGCGACTTGATCAGATGAATGCCAAGAGCAACAAGTTGCAGAAAGATATTGATACCCTGGCGGCTAAAAAACAGAAATATGAAAAAGGGCAGGCATTGGCAACAGATTTGCTAGCGATGAGACCGCAGCAGGTCGCTACGACATTGGCAGAAGCTGATGATACAGTTCTTGAATTTTTCGTTTCTTATGCGATGCCATTTATGCGGGACGATGCAAAATATGGAAGGCTCATGGACGCCATTGGGAAAAGTAATCCATTTCTGGCTGCTAAAATTGAAACCTTGGTTGCCGTTGATGAAGAACAAATGCCACGAAACGGAAAAGCGTCACAATGATTTCAGATTTTTTCTTTCAACTCTCTTCTTCAAATGCCATGTCTTCCTCTTCCCAGCTTGTCGATGAGGGAATGCAGGGAAAGAACCAGACACTCCCTATCTCCTCAGATAGAACTTTCACCCAAGTGCTGGACTCCCTGTTTTCAAATCACCAGTCTGCCGAAGATACGCTGGAAGATCGCTCACCACGCGCCGATTCAGTGGAACCGCGCATCTCAATACGCAAAGTCCCAACCGAGGCAGAGCGCGATAGATCGACATTAAGAAGACCACATGAAATCATGAGAGTTGAGGAAGATCCAGCGCAAAACGCGCCTCAGATCGATGTGTTGCCGTCCATTCATTATCGTCGAACTCCGGATACACTTTCGATAGTTCTGCAATCGCCGCAAGCCAATTACGAAAACCGGAATGAACTCAGTGGAATCCCGCGTAATCAGACAGAGGCTTCCACGCATAGAGCCATGTCTCTTTCAGAAGATGTGGACATAGAGCAAAATATTGAGGCCCCATTTTATGAAGAGGCACTAAATTCCCGCATCCCCGTCTCTGAACCCCACCCGTTAGCACAGCACACGGCGGATTTTCCTAAATCTGATGCCGAACATTTTTCAAAGGAAAAGATTCAACAGCTGAATGTGCAACGATCGCCCGATATTGCCGCTCTTTCAACTTCCTCCACAACCGTCGTTCAGCCGCTGCCGTTAAGTTTTCTCGTCATTCCATCGCATAACGAGACCGCACCCAAAAATCCGAAGACCATAGAAAATGACCACCCTATGGGTGGGAGGGAAGACCTCACGCAGAACGGAGCACACCTCACGCACCTACAGGAAATAGCTCATCCGATTTCATCTGAGGAATTAAGAGAGTCTTTCATAGCACCGCCTACCGTTGATAAATCCACATTTAGTGCTAGATTCCAAAATCGAACGGGTATAACATCTGAGCAACAACTGCCGTATCCAGAACATGAGCTTGCCGTGCCGATTGATCGCATCCCTCCACCAGCCCTTTTCACACAGTTGAGGCAAGCACAAGCCTTAATAACGGGTTTAACCCATTCCATCCGCAAAGCGGATGAGGCTCATTCGCTCAATACTTTTCAGATATCGGCAATCGTCGATGCAGATAAAATTGAGTTGAATCTGAAAACCACGAGAGTAGCACAAACTGACTTACTGGATTCGATGGCGAATGTGATCGAAAAAGAACTCACAGATGGGCGTCTGGCTTCATATATTTCGACGCTCCAGGAAGAAGAAATTAGCCCACCGGAACTTGATCTGCGGTACCACATTTTTGCGTTAGAGAAGATTAACCTCTCTGTCAATACGGATGAAATCCCCCTCCGACTGCTTCGTCAAGTGGAAAATTCGGTTGACCATAACCCGCCAATCGAATATCAAAAATTGACAGTTGACAAGTCCATAAACTCCAATCGTGAGAAACAACCGTCAAGCGTCAATCGTCAATTAGATGACGCGGAGAAAGCAGAATCGCAACTGGACGAAGATAGAAGCCAATTTTCAGTTGGAGAGAAATCACTCGCACCAAGCGTTATGGAATCAACGAACCAAGAAGTCAAGAGATCTATCTTCCCTTCTATCCGATCAGATTTTTCGCACACCACTTCTGTGGGACAGAACATCAATTCGAGGTCGGTAGCAACATCCATAGAGGCCGGCAAACTTGAACCGGTAATGTATGCTCCATCTGTAGACCGTGCCCCCCCAACCGATTCGGCAGAAGCCGATCGGGAAATTCTTTCTGCTACGCCTAAAACCGCTTCCGATCCATTTAAGGTCGAAAATTCACAACGACGTGAAGTTTCTCAGCCGGTGTTCGAAACGATTCGATCACATCTTTTTGAAGTGCTCCGGTTGCCAACCAATCCCGATTCAACAACCGCTCCTGTCAAGAGAACCGTCCATCTACAGGAGAAGGATATCGGTTCGCTGATGGTGGAAATAGATCGACGAGAAGGTGGTATCGGACTCCATCTTCAGACTGACTCCTACGCCACTCAAGCGGTTTTGGCATCCAGGTTGTCTCAGTTACATGCTGACCTCCAGGAAAGAGACATCAATCTGAAAACGGTCATTGTTACCGTCAGTGAAGAGCCATTCCTTTCCACCGAATCCACGTCAGTCTCAATACCCCTTAGTGAGCCGCCTCTTCGTCAGACAATTGGCAAATCTGATGTTCAAGATACCCGGTACTCGGACAACGCTCTGGAAGTTGAGGCATTGTCCCTTCCTGACACTCAAAGAGATGTCGTCTCAGGCATGTCTCGATTACGAGCCGAATTCCCGAATAGCACCATTAACTCGACAATGATCAAGGATTCGGTTAATTTTGCCCAGCCATCAATGCCAACACCCGATAGAGAGTTTGCTCGGAACGAACTTCTTCGTCAGACAATTGGACTTTCCGGTACTCAGGATATTCACAATTCGGAGCAAGGGCAATTCCGGTTCTCCGGTGCATATCAATCAATGGTTGATGAAGAGAATTCACATTCAAATTATGCAGCATCTCCAGAGTCTGCAACGCGAGTCACTTCACGCCCGGAAATTGCTTCTAGCTCGCCTGAAACTCAAAGGTGGGAAAATTCTCAGCCTGTTGTCCAGACAATTCACAAATACCTCCTCGAAGCCATTGACTCCCGTTTAGCTACATCCACCGAGAGAATCATTTCCCTCAACGACACGGATTTCGGTTCTGTGGTGATGCACGTCACCCAACAAGGGGATGAAGTGGGAATACACTTACAAACGGATTCTCCAAATTCTCAAGCTATTTTGGTCTCTGAGTTGCCTCAGTTACAAGCTGAACTCCAGGACAAAAACGTTGACCTGACGGCCTTGACCGTATCCGTTCGTGACGAGCCAATAAACCCCTCCCATCCCTCGATGCTGATACCCGATGATGAGTCTTCTCGGAACGAACTTCCTCGTCAGACAGTTGCGCCTCTCAATCCTCAGAAGTTCCAAGATCCGGAAGTTAGCGAACTGTCCTTCGGGGTTGATATTTCTGAAATTGATGAAGGGGATCGGAAATCAAATACTGTTGGCTCCACGCACGTGGCAACGGCAGTCTCTGCCAAGCAATTCGATAAGAAAAACAACCAAAACGAAAATGACAAGCCTACTTTTGAAGAGGTCGTTTCGTTTGAAGATGAACCGAGCGAAGGGATGAAACAACGAAACGAGTCCACGAATAGACAGACCATGAGGGGAACAAAAGGAGAGATTCGTCAAGCGGCGAGTTGGTCTACAATTCAACAACATGAAGATGAGGTGAAAAAGAATGCTGTTATGTCCGGAGATTTTGGCATTCGTCTCGCTCAACCTAAAAACAGATTATCGGAGAATCAATCCGAATCAGAGAAAACGATGGACCTTCCGAATCACTTATCTTCGGTTGTTGATGAATCTGAAGCGGCGAAAGTAGCAGATTCGTCTGCTAACTTAGGGCAGATCGCTGGGCAAGAAACGGAAACAATTTCTGAGTCCTATGAAATTCATTCTGCACCACCTCAGACGGAGCGTAAAACCCTTCAAGAAATCAGGCAACAAATCTTCCAATCAATTCGGTCGCGGCAGCACGCTATTACTACTGAATACAAAGAACTGACAATTCGACTGAATCCCGCGCATCTTGGGAAATTGATCGTGAGAATTGCCCAGAAAAGCAACGCGGTCGCAGTCCATGTCCAAGCTAGTCTCCATGAGGCACAACAATTACTTATGTCCGAATTATCTCAGTTAAGAGCAGACCTTCAAGAACAGAACATCAATCTGGCAAATCTGGAGGTATCGGTCGGAAATGAGAGTGCATTCCAACAATCGGGGCAACAACATGCGTTTTCTTCTCATCGTCGAAGGAAATCTGCTCAATCGATAAAAACAGCAAATCAAACTGCCCCCGTTATCCGCGCTGAACCAACACCAATTAACAGTGGATGGTATGTCGATGGACGGCTAAATCTAATCGCATAAAGGAGAATAACAATGCAAATTGAAGGAAGTCAGCCCCAATCTTCAATAAACACCAAACAACCCTTGACTCAAGTCCCCACCAATCAGCCACTTGGCAAGGACGAGTTTCTCAAACTCCTCGTTACACAACTGCGTTACCAAGACCCACTCGAACCGCTGAAAAATGGGGAATTCATCGCCCAGACCGCCCAGTTTAGTACCCTTGAGCAGATGCAGGAACTTAACAGGACGCTTCTTGATCAGAATGCACTGCAACGCAGCATTTCCAATGCAATGGCGGTACAATACGTCGGTAAGATGGTTGAAGCTTCAGGAACAAAGTTAAATCTCACCGAAGGTACACCTGCTAAATTCGGCGCAAAACTTACCGAAAGCGCTGACGTTCAATTTACTATCTTTGACGCTGGAGGAAAACTGGTATCGACCTTGGATCTTGGCACACAAAATGCTAAAACCGTTCGTGCGGAGTGGGATGGTCTGGGCAGTAATGGTCAGAGCTTACCCGACGGAATATACACCTTTAAAATACAAGCAACCAATGAGACAGGAGAGGCTGTCAGCGTTACCCCGGTTATGATTGGTCAAGTTTCGGGAGTAACTTATGAGGACGGCCAAGCCTTTCTTTCCGTGAATGAGGAATTGATTTCACTTCGCGATATTTTTTCCGCCTCTCTGCCATGAGAGGTTTATAAACTTATGAGATAACTATAGTACACTGTAAATTACCGCCCGCCCCCCTTCAATACCCCTCCTTCCCTCCTCGCCCTACGGGTGGGATGGGAAGAGGTTATAGTCAGAATATAAGGAGAAATGAGCCAATGATTAAATCGATCTTCAACGGACTCTCTGGTGTTCGAGCACACCAGGTCCAAATGGACGCGATCGGTAGCAACATTGCAAACATTAACACAGTCGGTTACAAAGCCGCACAAGTCACATTCGAGGAAGCATTTAGCCTGACGTTGAGGACTGCTGATGGCCCACGAGGAATCAATCCGACCCAAATTGGGTTAGGCTCACGAGCGAAGATAATTAAGAGTGTCTTTACCCAGGGCGGGCTTCAAGAGACAGGCAATGTCACAGATGTGGCGATTATCGGTAGTGGATTTTTTGTCGTCAACGATGGAACGCGAGATTATTACACTCGTGCGGGTAATTTTCATTTGGACTCAGATGGCTTATTGATCAACAACCAAGGATTTCGGGTTCAAGGAAAACAAGCAAATGCCGATGGAGTTATTCCACCGGAGGCGACAATTGGATCAATCAGCTTACCTTCTACCACCCAGCTGCCTGCGGCAGCGACGACAGCAATATCTCTGTCAGGAAATCTGGATGCGTCAGATCCGATTCTCAACACAATTACTAAGACAAGACCTTGGCTGGCAACTGCTGAGGCAACGGAAGATCTCAATGGTCTCTTTGCTAACGGTAGATCAGAAGCATTTCTCAACTTGGTGAGTGGTGTAGATACATTGACGATCGGCGATCAAAACGGCACACAGACCTTTACCTACGGCGTCAATTTTACAAGTATTGAAGATCTTGCCAATGTGATTACAGACACGTTTACGGGTCGGTTTTCTGCCGCGGTTGGGACAGATGGACAGATCACTTTTACATCCCTTGCCGCGAATATCACGCTTGTTGCGCAAAGTAACACCAGTATTGCGTTCAATAACGCGTTTGAAAACATTGATGGGAATATTTTACTGAATACAGGAGACACGATCGATTCGGATGAGTTTGCCCACATTGCCCAAAGCACAGACGTGGTGACGCTTTTACGGAACTCTCAAGGCGATCTCCTCGATCTCGCGGTAGGAGATGACATTACCCTGCTCTCCACCACAATCGGTGACAATACCTTGTCGAATGTCTCCCTTCTTGCAGATATCACGGCGACAACGACGCTTGAGGAATTGCGTGCCGCTCTCCAAACCAGCCTTTTTGGAAGTAATCCGCAGCCCGAAGAAAAGGTCGTCCTTAAATCGGACGGGCGAATTTCTATCGAGGGCGCACTTGGCACAGAAAACGCGATATCGGGAATCAAAATCGGCGCGGGACCAGACCCTAATGACGACACTCGCTCTGGATTTGCAGCAAGCATGTCTCTCTTTGAAGACCAGGCAGCAAAGGATGCGATACATGTCACCACCACTACTGTTTTCGACCAGACTGGAGAAGCACACACCATGCATATTACCTTCAAGAAGACGCGAGATACCGGTAAATGGACATGGACGGCAGGTCTAGCAGGTTCTGAATCCGTACGTGGCGGCGGTAGTGGAAGCATTCGTTTGAATCGAGATGGTTCTCTCAACTTCTTTGAATTCGACGATGGTGCGACCCAATTTAGCTTCGATCCGGGTAACGGAACAGATGCTGTAAAGATTAATCTTTTTGCTGGAACGGAGGGAGACTTTGATGGCATGACTCAATTTGCTGCGCCATCGACCAGTGTTGCAATTACGCAAGATGGTCATGCACTCGGCCAATTAGAAACGACCAACATTGACGAAAACGGAGTTATTTCGGTAAACTTCAGTAACGGGATTAGTCGAACAATTGCCCAACTTACGCTCGCTCAATTCAACAATCCTACCGGATTGGTCAAAGCTGGAAATAGTCTATTTTCCGAAACCGGAAGTTCGGGTTCGCCAATCATTGGTGAGGCGGGGGGAAGCATTCAAGCCCAAATTGCCTCCGGTCAATTGGAGCAATCGAACGTTGACCTTGCTGAAGAATTCACCCGTCTGATCATTGCTCAAAGAGGTTTCCAAGCTAACAGCCGGGTCATTACAACATCATCAGACATTCTAAATGAATTAGTCAATCTGAAACAGTAATACCGTAATACTTATCGCCTGTTTTTCTACAGTCTCATTTTTTTATTTTTATATGGGTCTACGAAATTTTACAAACAAATTATACATGTTGGAATGCAAGACTTGTCTTGCCCTAGTCTTTGCAAAACAAGTTTTGCATTCCACGATTTGTTAATGAAAATTGGTAAGTCCCATAGATTCAGTACTTCGTTTTCATTCATCATTTACCAGATGTTTCGTTGAGCCCATACGCTTTCGCGCGGGGAGTTCTTTACGCCTCATCTGTTCAGCGTTTTGAAACCTCCCCGACTTAAATCGGTATTAGGAGTATCTTAGCATGGATTTGGCTACTATTATCGGGTTAATCGCTGGCACAGTTGCTGTGCTATCTGCAATTATTATAGGCGGTGAATCTATTACAACTTTTATCAAAGCCGACGCGCTCCTTATCGTGTTAGGAGGCACAGTCGGTGCGACGCTCATTACATTTTCTCTGCAAGATATCATGAATGTCGGTCCTGTATTGAAGAACGCATTTCTGGTTTCTCAGCGTGCGCCTACCGAGGTCATTCAGCAGATTATTGAATTTGCGAACCGTGCAAAGCGAGATGGTATTTTAAGTCTAGAAAATGATATTGATTCGATCGATGATGAATTTCTCCAAAAGGGACTCCAGGCTGCGATTGATAGCTTGATTGACCCTGAAACTTTGAGAAGTATAATGGAATCCGAGATTGCCTATACGGAAGAACGTCACAATCTAGGACAAGATCTCTTCAAAATGATGAACAAATATTGTCCCGCATTCGGCATGATTGGTACCCTAATTGGTTTGGTCGTCATGCTTAAGAACATGAATGATCCAACAGCAATTGGTCCAGCGATGGCGGTTGCCTTGATCACGACGCTTTACGGCGCACTCTTTGCCAACCTGATTTTTCAGCCGATTGCTGCAAAGTTAAAAAATCGATCTGCCGAAGAAGTGCTGTACAAACAAATTATCACCGAAGGCGTTGTTTCGATTCTTCTGGGTGAATCTCCAAGAACCATTGAAAATAATCTGAAATCCTTCTTATCTCCCAAAAGAAGAGCAACATTAGCAGAGGCACAAGGTTAACTTCCAAGTCATTCTCCTTGAATCGATTTGCCTACTTATATCTGTCCTATCCACCTGTTCTAAATGCCCTTCCAAATACCGTCATGGCATGCTATGCGAAAATATCTGGTATAGTTTTTGCGCTTACTATTAACGCAAGTTGCTACCTTGATGAGAAGGCGAGTAGGTCGCAACTTGGAGTATTAGTATTATGGCAAAAAAACTGATCCGAAAATCAGAAGAAGAAGAAGGTGCTCCTGCATGGATGATGACATTCGGGGATCTGATGTCTCAATTGTTAACCTTCTTTATCTTGCTAATTTCCTTTTCGATGTTTGATGAAGTCAAATATAACCGGGTAAAGGGAGCATTGGAGTATTCTTTCGGGCTTCTCCCTGGGTGGGAGACACCGATCGTTTCTCGCGAAAGAGTTATGCCTGAACGCCAAAGGTATAATAACGAAGAGGAACGGATGCAAGGGATTGGATATAAGCTTAAGATGGCACTCGCACAACAGGGTAAAGGGGAAAGCCTCAAAGTAAACATGACAAAAGAAGGTCTTAGGTTGACACTTCAGGAGATTGAGGGGCGGGCTACCTTTGAGTCGGGGACAGCGAAACTGACACCTGAACCCCGACAGGTATTGGATCGCATCGTTGAACAAATCAAGAAGGAGTTTCCAGGCCACGGAATTCGCGTGGAGGGGCATACAGATAGTCAGCCAATTAACACCCCAAATTTCTCGTCCAACTGGGATCTTTCTATTGCAAGAGCGCGAAGTGTGCAAAAATACCTCATCGAACATGGGATTGACGAATCGAGAACTTCAATCGCAGGGCATGCGCATGCCAAACCGATTGCTGATGAGAACACCACCGATCCAGATGCAAAAAGAAGGGCGATGATCAAAAACCGAAGAGTGGAAATTTTGGTGGTACGTCAATTTCAAAAGGGCAATGATCAGCCAACTCAAAACACTGAATCCCAACCCAAATAAATGGTAAATTTCTTTGGTGTCCATCTCAATGCGAAACGTATGCTTCTTTGTCACGCTTGTCGCTCTGAAAGTGGGCTAATTTGTCACAGGTCCAATCTTTTGCACGTCAAAATAGGTTATGAATTTCCGTAAGGTGTACCCTTCGGGTGAGCGGGCAGACTGAACACCGATCCGACTCGGCTCCGTGCTCGCCTCCGGTGTGCACTCTACCAAATGTGCGGTAATTCTGTCGAGGTCCTTACGGTTTACGGACGAAGCAGAGCTTCGGTACTCCAGTCCAAGTGAGGTGATAAACATTGGAAGAGAGTCGGGAAGAGAGATCCGAAAGAAGAGAAGAGCAACCACCTCAAAAGCAACCACCTCAAAAATCTAGCGGTGGATTCATAAAAGAGATGCTCATCTATATTATCGCGATGGTCATTATGACCGTTATTGCTGTGGTTGTCGTGACGGTGGTGATCTACAAAGACAACACCGAAGCGGCGGTAACGGCCACCCCACTCCCTACCAAAACTCCTCAATATCAAGATGACTCCCCCAACGAGAACGACCCAATTTACACTATCGAAGATATTGTTGTCAATACGGCAGATATCGGTTTTCCAAGGCTTTTAAAAGTCAAAATTCACATTATATTTCGGGAAACCAATATGAGAAACAATTTTGAAAAATCAGAGGTCCGTCAAGCTCAAATTAAGGAATTGCTGATTATGACTTTTTCGTCAAAAACAGCAGAGGAATTAAAAAAGAATGAGATCATGAAGGAACTTAAGGATTACCTAAGAGACGAGATGAATCTCATCTTTGGACCAGATGAAGTAAAAAAGGTGTATATCAGCGAATACTTCGTTCAATGAGAGTAGGTAGTTATGGAAGACAAACAGATCCTTTCGCAAGATGAAGTTAGTGCGCTTTTAAGCGCAGTGGATGAAGGCGATCTCGATCTGAAACCGACGGACGAATCAACCCCTGATGAGGAAACAATCCCTAGCAAACCTTATAGAAAACACGATTTTACCACTCCCGGTCGCATTTCTAGAGATCACTATCGGGTCATGTCTCTTTTACATAAACTTTTTGCGAGAACACTCAGTTCACCACTTTCAAGTCTCTTGCGCTCTCTGGTAGAAGTTGAATGCGAAACGATAGATCAACTGGCCTTTGGTGATTTTATCATGTCACTTTCTGCCCCGTCATGTCTGTGCAAGCTGGCGATGAATCCTCTTCCTGGAACAGTTATTATGGAAATCAGCCCGGAATTGGTTTTTCCAGTTATTGAAAAACTACTCGGTGGTCAAGGAGAACAGGGTCCACGTCGTCGCATGACCGATATCGAGAAAGTGATTATGAAACAGATGATTGATCTGGTCACACAGAACCTTGGCAGCGTATGGAAAAAGACAAAGGAAGATATCGAATTTGTACTCGAAGAAATCGAACGGGAACCGGACTATGTGCAGGTTGTTGCGCCAACTGAGACTGTCATGATTGTTGTTCTCTCTGTGAAATTTGGACGAATCAGTGGACTCATCAGCATCTGTTTCCCTGTCGTAACAATTGAACGTGCGCTTGCTGAAGTGAGCTTCGATGAATTGCAATCTTCCACTTCCGCCTCTGGAATTGATAGAGATGAAGAATACCAACCGAAGATTCAACAACGTTTGGATCATACCCAAATGGTTTTGCGTGCGGTCTTGCCCACGAGTCGGCTGACAGTTCGTGAGTTGATGCAACTTGAAGTTGGGCGAATTTTAGAATTGGATGTTCGCGTCGAGACAATCGGAAACCAAACACAGATTCTAGATCCAATCATTATTGAAGTTGGTGAAAAACCGCGGTTTTTGGCGAGACTTGGGAAGTTTGGAAAGCATCAAGCCGTCAAAATTATCGGTCTTACGGAAGATGAGGATGCCTGATTAAGCAAGATTGAAAATTGAAGAGTCGCGCTGGGTATTCCCCAGCACCCGAAGGGGAAGAGTGAAAAACTACGATTTGGCTGATATTCTGCAACATTCTCAAACAAGATAGAAAAATAGGGGACAATCGTCATGACACAAATAGGACAAGATGAACTTGATAAGCTCCTTTCAAGCGATGATGCTTTATCTGATAGCGATCTGGATGCCGGTGATGCAAGTCCTGAAGATATTTTTGACGACTCAGAAGAACAACTAGGAGCCGAAGAGGAAGAAGTAGATTTCGGACTTGAGGATTTTTCCCTAGAAGACGACAGCGTTAATACTGGTTCACAAACACCACAGGCATCCTCTCATAATATCGATCTTCTGTTGGACGTTGAACTCGACGTGGTTGTTGTGTTAGGACGAGCCAACCGGACGATTCGCCAGGTGCTCAACTTCTCTCCCGGAACGGTAATTGATCTCGATAAGATCGCAGGTGAAACGGTCGATATACTTGTAAATAATCGACTTATCGCCACGGGGGAGGTCGTTGCCTTCGATCAATCCCTCGGAATTCGGATTGCAAGCATCATAACGCCAGAAGAGTTAATCAAGAAGTTAAGGTAGTTAATCATCCGTTAGAGGGCCACTATTGATGAACGTGATAACCTCCATTGATTCTAAAAATACGCGCTTCCAACCCAAGAACAACTATGTGCTGAGAGAGTTTATTTCCTGCAAGAGCCTAAATGTCCAAGGAGGATATAACCTTGAAAAATAGAACAATAGACATCGTCAATCGAGCCGTAGAAATTGAGATGGAAGTTGACTCACAGCCACTACGCTATCCGAGTTTTATTATCACCATCGAACCTGATACTGTTGAAGTGTTTTCCCCAGTCGAAAATGATCAGGTCATTGAGGTGCCATTCGGGACAGAGATTATTTTGCATGAGAAACCGATTGGAAAACCACCAGAACAGTATAAACTGACAGCATTGGCTGAGGGTTGGAACGACGAACTGGAGGCGTCGGTCTTGATATTGGCTCAACCTGATCCCCTACTTGAACCCAACGAGAGGCAGGTCCAATTGCGGGAATTGGCATATGAATATGTCTCAATACCTGTTTTGCTGACACAGGTGCTATCTGACAAAACGGATATTGAAGAGGTATTTGAGACTCAATCGGTGAATATCAGTGGATCTGGCATACTGGTGAAGTTGGCAGAGAGCGAAGAACGTTCGCTCGTGAGAGGTGAGCAAGTTACTGCAGAGTTTTGCGTTGAATTCCAGGAGATAACTCGCGAATTTCGATTGGTTGGAAACGTCGTCCGCGAGTTCAGTAAATCAGAACCCGAAGGGGATTTCCGCTTTGTTGCCTTGAGTTTTAATATCCCAGAATTCGATAAGCAAGATCGTGAAGACCTCATTGAATTTGTGCTGGATCTTCAAATTGCAAACTATACCCAAAGCCGTATGGGTGGGTAGGCAGAGGTGATGTCTTGGGACAAAGAAGTCATACCATTTCCAAATCGAAACGCTACTAATGGAAACGAGGCAAATAAGGAAGGGCAAAGGAATGGCCGGAGAATCATTATGTTTCAGGTTTCAAGCTTCACGGAATACGCGATATGCTCAACGGCTAAATTACCTATCCTTTTCCTTTTATTTTTTAATGTTTCCCATGGCATTTGCGTGGGGGCAAAGCGACACCGATTTGCCTCAGAGAGATCTTGTTGAACTCGGTCCGAATTTATTTCTGAAAAGCTTAGAGGTGCTATTGTGGCTGTCGGTAATTGTTGCACTCATATTCGTCACCGTCTGGCTGCTCAAGAAAGCGTCGCGTAAAAATGGGCATTTCAGCGATCAGAAACCAATTCAGTTGATTTTTCAAGAGGCGATTGGCCCCGGCAAGTCCGTTTGCCTTGTGAGAGTACTACATCAGACCTATGTTATCGGTGTGACAAATAATCACATTTCTTACCTATCAACCCTTGAGGATGAAGAAATTAACATGCTTGATCAGTGGTTGGAAAACGAGCTTCTTTTGGAGCAACGTTTGAAAGGGGGATTTCAGGCCCTCTTTCAACGCTTTGGAAGGAAAACTGGGAAATGAGAAGGCCATGCCACAACTTCACTCTACTTTTCGCAACTATACTGCTGATCTTTTCCACAGTTTGTCAGGCGCAAGTTGAGCGAAGCGAAATACCGGGAGGTCGTGTGTTTCCTGTTATTCCCAGTCAAGCAACACTCCCTCTCCCCGATTTGAACATCAGCTTCGGGCAGACAGATGACCCACAAGAAGCAGCGACAACACTTCAAATTCTCTTTCTATTAACCATTATTTCTTTAGCGCCATCATTTCTTATTATGATGACGTCGTTTACCCGAATCATTGTTGTTCTTGCTTTTCTCAGACAAGGGCTTGCAATTCCCCAAATCCCTCCCAATCAAATTTTAGCCGGTATGGCACTTTTTCTGACCTTCTTTGTTATGGCACCAGTGTGGAAGGATGTTAATGAGAATGCACTACAGCCTTACCTGTCCAAAGAAATTAAGCAACAGGAAGCACTTCAAAATGGGCTTAAACCAATTCGAGAGTTCATGTTGCTGCAAACAAGAACGCGCGATATACAGTTGATGCAAAACCTTGCAAAACTTGATGAGATGCAGACGAAAGCGGATATCCCCATTCATGTCTTAATTCCTGCATTTATTATCAGTGAACTTACAACCGCCTTTACCATCGGATTTCTGTTGTTTATTCCCTTCTTGGTTATCGACATGGTTGTTGCAAGTATTCTCATGGCGATGGGGATGATGATGCTGCCTCCAATTACGATCTCGTTACCATTTAAAATTCTGCTTTTTGTACTCATTGACGGTTGGAATCTGCTTATCCATTCCCTCGTCGCCGGGTTCCAGATGTGAGGTAATTCCCAATGCGTCCTGAAGCTGCTATCTACATTATCCGCAAAGGACTCGGATTAGTCCTCCTCCTCGCTGGTCCGCCCCTACTTGTTGGATTGGCTGTTGGGTTGCTGATCAGTGTATTTCAAGCCGCGACGCAGATTCAGGAGATGACCCTTAGCTTTATCCCGAAGATTATCGCTGTTTTCATTGTAATTATGATTCTTATTCCTTGGATGATCAAGATCATGAATAGTTTTACAACCGATCTAATCATGAATTTCCATCTCTTTCTACGATAATGTGCCTACATTCTCATTGCTCAGTTTAGATTAGCAACTACAAATTCAATCGATGGATTTATCAATCTGCCCAAAACCACCCGACTCATTTTGCGATGATGCCTAGCTTCCCAATTGCTGTTGATTACTTTGTTCGATTCCTCCTCGTTTTCTTTCGGATGGGAGGGATTATTTTTTTTGTACCATTTTACAATAGCCGCATATTTGCGGCACAGATTAAGATTTCCCTAGCACTCATCCTCAGCTTCATTATATTTCCTTTGCTAGCAGTCCAATCCTTTACGCCTCCCGAGGAACCGATAACGCTCCTTTTCGCCGTTATCCGCGAACTCATGGTTGGACTGATAATCGGCTATGCCGCACAATTACTTTTCACTGGCGTACAATTTGCGGGAGAACTCATTAGCTTTCAGATGGGATTGGGGATGGCAGTTTTAATAGACCCCAATTTCCAGGGCAGAAGCACCGTTGTTTCCCAGTTATACGATGTGTTTGCATTGATGATTTTTTTGGCATTTTATGGTCATCACTTCTTTATTCGCGCCGCAGTGCAGACATTTGACGTTGTGCCCCTTTCCGGGTTCCAGTATTCAACAACTTTAGGAAAATACCTATTTGTTTTATTTGGCCAGATTTTTACTGTTGCCTTTCGTATTGGCATACCTGTCCTCATTGCTCTATTTTTGACTTCGGTAGTGATGGGATTCGTGGCGCGAACAATTCCGCAAATGAACGTCTTCCTAATTCTTCCCGTTATGCAAATTGCGGTGGGTGGTGTCATGATTATCCTATCGCTCAGAGCCACGGTGATGATGCTCAAATTCCTCTTCGCTCAACTTGAAAAAAATGTACAATGGCTTATCACCAATATGTAACGTGAAATGTAAAAAATAATGTGTGAATTGGAGTATTTATCGTCACCTCTTTATCTCAGTTTCCGAGTGAAGTATCTTGATCAGGATTCAAGATACAGGATGCAGATAGTACAACGCTTTTGAATATAAAGTGCGTATTTTAAATTTCTTCCGCTTTTGGAGTGCGCAACGTGTCTCGCTTTTGCATCCAAAGAATTTCAAGCTAAAACCTACCCAATCAACGATGAAAGCCACAAGCTCCAAAAGATTGATACACGCCCTAAAAAATTCAACGATCTTAGTCTCCCAACGGATTATTGCACTTGATCAACTGAAGACCGTAGATGATGCCGAAGCCCTGCTTGCAATCGCCGATGCGGGTTTGGCTCCTATACCCGAACTAGCCGAGAAGGCTCGTCAAGTTATATTTCAGTTCAGTTACGAACAATTTTCTGGCCTTGTCGACATTTTACTGTCTGGGAGCAATGCCGCTTCGGGACACCGAATTTTCAATCTTTTGTACCAGCTAAAGCCGCGAAATCTGCTCAAATACCTTATTGAATTTAGCGCAAACGTCTTGCAGGAAGATCCCAAGCGGAAGACAATTGTAAACTGGATGAAAGGACTCCATATCACTGATGACTACATTAAAATGATGCTGAATCTACCCGCATCCAGAGATTCTAATCCAGGCTCCGCTGCCCTTGCGTTAGGACGAGTCTTGCAGGGAATTGATGGTAGCACAGCAACAAATATCGCCAAGCAGATTAAGGGGGCCTCGACTAATGTATCACTTAAAGGGCTTGGTATCTTGGAGCAGATCGCCGACGGCACTGACCTTTCTCAACTTCTAATGGGGATGTTTCAAGAGGCCAACGATCCAAACGTCAGATATAAAGCGTCGAAAACGATGGTGAAATTATCTAAAGGGTTGCGGATGGTTAAAACGGCCTTAAAGGCTAAAGACGCACGCATCCGCGCGGATGCTCTTGAGTCTATGTGGGTTCTTGAAGATGCAGAATTTCAAGGGGAAGCGCAAGCGTTAGCATCGCTATATCTGACTGATCTCAATAATAGAGTGCGTGTGAATGCAGCGCGTGTGCTTCATGAGCTAGGCGATCCGCGCGGACTGAAGACTTTAATCGCGTTGCTTGAAGATCCAAATGCTGCGATGCGTGCGAGTGCAGTGTGGATGCTTGGAGAAATTCGGGAATCCAGTGCAGTCCCAAAGCTTTGTGAGTTGGCAGATACAGATCCCTCAAAGTCTGTTGTTGATAACATAAAATTGGCGTTAGAGAAGATGGATCTTTTAGCCGTAAAGATCGAAGGACACCTTGCATCCCTCCACGAATTTACCCATAGCGATCCAGAATCCCACCTCCCCTACGATCCCGATTATATAGACATTTTACAATTGTTGAGGGACCGCGGAATCTCGGAGCTTGTTGAGATGGCAGAGGAAATTCAGGAGGCCGCGCCTGATGTATGTGCCAAGATTTTGAATCGACTTGAAGGCTGTCCTGATGAAGAATCGACTTTGACCTTTCTCATCGCCGCCTGTTATTGTACAGATAATTTTGTGCAATCCAAAGCAGCACTCGTTATTAGTCGTTTATGTGACTCAAAGAAAATAATCCAGCATTTTCTGGCGAATTCCGACTTCCGCGTCCAGGCGAACACCGTTGAGGTGCTTGAGCAACATTCAGAACCTTTTGTGACCGAAATACTCGTCGAAATGCTGAAATCTCCTAATAACCGTGTCCTTGTCAATGCCGCCAAAGCGTTGTGCAAAAAGGGAGATCCAAGAGGGCTACGAACGCTATTGATCAACCTTCGTCATCCTGACCCTGCCTTTCGTGCGAGTTGTGTTTGGGCGTTAGGCGAGGTTGGAAACGCCGATATCGAAGGTCAGTTGGAGCTTTTGAAGCAGGATGCCAATGAAAATGTCAGACAAAATGTTCAGATTGCATTGGAAAAAATCAAAGCCAGTAATCAAGGCGTATCAGGCATTATCTCTGCCAAGATTCACCATGTCAATGTCCATCGCGCGCCAAATGTAGACTGTTATGTTTCTGTGATTTCCGGGGATGGACATCCTATTGTTGACTTGACTGCTGAGAATTTTCTCATAAAGGAAAATGACATCCCGCGCCGAGATTTTCAGTTATCTCCTGAAAAAGATTGGTGTGAGGACATGCAAGCG
>JADFGN010000616.1 GCA_022567695.1 Candidatus Poribacteria bacterium
GCGACGTTTGCCCAAGAAAAAGATGTCATCCTGTGTATGGAGCCGCTATCCACTCGGAATACGAACTTCATCACCACACCCGAAGAAGCGGTGCGGATGGTCAAAGCGGTGGACAACCCGAACTTCCAGATTATCCTTGATGTCACCAGTACGGCAGCCGAAAATCTGGACATGCCGACGCAGATTCGTGAATTTGCCGAATATGTCGCCCACTTCCACTCAAACGACGATAACGGCTATCTACCCGGATCTGGAAACGTAGATTATCCACCGATTATCGAAGCGTTAAAGTCAATCAATTACACCGGCTATCTCTCCACTGAAGTTTTCAACTTTGAACCCGACCCGGAGACGATTGCCCGTCGAAGCATCGAATTCCTTAAATCACTGATCTGAAAGGTTACGACTTTTGATTCTTCATTCGGGGTATGTGAAAATCATCAGTCAAAGGAGTATTGGTAACCGTTCAGTCACCATAGACATTCTTGGCTCGTAGTACATGAGTCATGTCGTAGCTGGCCGGAACGACTGAAGTCGTCACTACAGCACTACGCCCCTGAACGGTTACTCTGAAAGTAAGGAAATTGGGAAATGGATCCGGCTGCAATTTCTGCATCTTGTATCCGTGTTTTCGGTTTCACATACCATACCTTAATTTCTGACAGAGAGGACACATCATTCAATGAAATACATCATGTTCACGAAACATCTGCAAGGCTTGGATGTTTCAGGCATCATCAAAGCGTTGCAATCTGTGGGCGTTAAAGGCGCAGATCTCTGCGTACGCCCCGGTTACCCGGTCAACCCCGAAAACGCTGAGACCGAGTTACCAGCGGCAGCCAAACGGTTTGCCGATGAAGGCTTATCAATTCCACTGGTCACAGCCCCCGGCGATTTCCTCGATCCAAAGCAGGACGAGACGACGCGCGTTTACGCCGCTGCCGGAGAAGCGGGCGTCGAAAACATCAAGCTCGGATATTGGCACTGGTCAAAGGAGAATGGCGGTTATTGGACACAGGTTGATTTTATTCGCAAACAGCTTGAAGGCTTCTCTGCGCTCTCGGAGAAATATGGTCCGCGAACCTGCATCCACAACCACTCTGGTACTTCAATGGGGTTGAATTCATGCGGCGTGATGAACCTCGTCAAAGGTTTCGATCCGCGATATGTCGGTGTTTTCGCGGATACAGGACATCTATCGATTGTGGGAGAACCGATTAACATGGCGTTAGACATTGTTAAGGACTACCTCGCGGTGATGGCGTTCAAAGACCTAATGCGTTATCCGGGGATGGGTGGCGGAAGGGTCGTCCGAATGGGGAAGGGTTTTGTGGATTGGGAGACAACCCTACGCACCCTAAAGGGGATGGACTTCAACGGTCCCATCAGCTTCCACAGTGAATACAGTGGAGAGCCTGTAGACTCAGTGATTGATCTGGCACGCATTGATGTTCGCTTCATCAACCGACTACTTGAGAAGTGAATCCTGAATCTTGTATCCTGAACCGTATCTTTGAAAAGGAGCATCCCATGAACAACTTTATTTACGCACTCAACACAAGCACAATTCGACCCGCAAGTTTAATGGACAAAATTCGTATTGCGGGTGAAACGGGCTATGAAGCCATCGAACTCTGGAACGACGATCTGACCACTTACGAGCAGGAAGGCGGATCGCTTGCAGATGTCAAACAAGCTCTCGATGATCATGGGCTTTCGGTGCCGACCGTCATTGCATTGCACGGCTGGTTGAATACAACAGGTGAAGAACATCAACAGGCAATCGAAGAGGCAAAGCGACGGATGGCGCAAGCCGCTGCCGTGGGCGCACCCTATATCATTGCAAGCCCGCCGCGTGAAGTTGCAGACCTACAATTGGGTGGACGAAATTACCTTGAACTCCTCGAACTTGGGCGGGAATTTGGCGTTAAACCGGCGATGGAATTTCTCGGATTTGTCGATGGCGTTAATCAGGTCAAACACGCTTGGGAGGTGATTACTGTCGCTGATCACGCAGATAGCACCATCGTATTGGACCCGTTTCACATCTATCGAGGAGGCGGCGAGATTGATGACATGCGTGGGGTTCCGGGGGACAAAATCGCCGTGTTCCATTTCAACGATGCGCCTCCATCCCCACCGCGTGCGGAGCAAACCGATGCCGACCGCGTCTACCCCGGCGATGGCATCCTCGACCTGCCGCAGATGATTGCGATTCTGAAGGAGGCGGGTTATCAAGGGGTGATCTCTTTAGAGCTTTTCAATCCGAATTATTGGAAGGAGGATGCGAGGGAGGTTGCGCGAATTGGGTTGGAGAAGATGAAGGCTGTCGTTGAAAGTGGAAAATAATTTCGGCGTTGCCAACGCTAACTAATTTTCATAAACAAACTATGCATTTCGTTCGTAGTAGGGCGATTCATCGCCCGTTTTAACGCGCAATGAATTGCGCTACTACGAACCGATACTTTAATCCCGAAAATTAGTTAGAATTCTATCGCCTAATTCTGTAATTCTCGCAACAGGTCTTCCCAACTCTGACGTTCACGTTCAGGGTCAAACAGAGGCTTTAGCCGTTCACACCATGCTTTAAGTGTGGCGTGAAATTCCGGGTCTGTCTCAACACGCATCAGCAAATTTGTCAATGCGTGAGTGTCTCCGACCGGGAAATACCCAGGGTAGTCATCGCCCAAAAGACCAATCGAGCCAGAAATTCGCGACGAGATGACAGGCACAGAACAAGCAATTGCTTCGGAGATCACATTTGCACCACCTTCCATCTGCGAGGTCAGCACGAGCAACCGGCTCCGAGCAAGAATGCGGAGGGACTTCCATCGTGGGAGTTCGCCTAACCAACGATAACGCGGATTAGAATTTGCTTCAACGGAGGCTTGCTCCTCCATCTCTTCGGTGAGGGCTTGTCCCACATGTACCACTTGAATTCGAGAGGTTGACGGCAACCCTCTGGATGCCATCGCGGTTCGGAGCGGGTCCTTCACGGGACGCAGGTGACCAAGCACTCACACCTCAAAGACATTCTTTTTCGGGGAAAACGTTCCCGGAGGAGGTTTCACAGATTGATAGATTACGCGGGCTTTGTCGCGTAAACGCTCCGGCAATTCCTCGATACCCATTGGTTGCAGCACAATGAATCGATGCGCCATCTCCAGAGATTGTTGGGCGGATGCATCCGTGTGGATGTCACCGTAAAGATCGGTTCCCGTCAGTGCCAGGATGAGAGGAAGGTTTGGATACTCACTTTGGAAACGGACGATAGAGGCGTGGCTACGGCGGGCGTGGAGTGCGACCATCAGATCGCATGGCTGCCCCTGATATTCCTGCTCAATAACAACACGATGGCCGAGTTCACGTAAAATCCGTGCCCACCGTAATGCTGTCACACGATTGCCCTTCCGTGAATACGTCGGTGCCGGAGTAATCAGGTTTATTTTCATATTCCTCTTTCCTTTTTGGAATGCAAGACTTGGCTTGCTCTTCGAGTGAGCTTCCTCCGCAGACCTCACGCACTCCAAAAAATCGACTAATGAATGTCAATTTCGTTCTCAGCAGCAATGCGTCGCGTATTCGCGTTTGCCAACGGAATTTTCGACATCGGCAGGTGTTCAATCAACCCATATCCGTCAGGGTAAAGCGCGTCGAATCTCTTGAGTAGAAGCGGAAAATCCAATTCCCCTTCGCCGGGAACCTCCTCGTCAATGTGAAGAACGAGGCCATTGGAGACTTTGATATCTTTGATGTGAGCCACAGGCGCAATGGGTCCCATGACATCGAAGATGTGGTTGAGTCGATCGGTGCTGTTGTAAACCTGCGTCAGATTCTGAAAGTGGTTGACGGCATCCATGACGATTCTCAGACTGTCCCATCCCACAGCATCAACGATATGTTTGCACGTCTCCGGCGAATCCATGATCGAGACGACATGCGTTTCCATAATGATTGTCACACCTTCTGACTCCGCCTTTTTCGCGATCGGTTTCAGCGTTTCAATTAAGCGTTCCATATTTTCCGGCAGGAAGTTATCTCGATGAGATGTCCATGGTCCATCGGGATTTAGACTGCCGGGTCGGATGAGATAAGCATGGGCATTGAGTTGACGTGCGACTTCCGCACCGCGAC
>JADFGN010000617.1 GCA_022567695.1 Candidatus Poribacteria bacterium
CATAATGTGTTCCTCTCGCAGGATCATCAACAGCTTCTGCTCCATACCATCTAAAGCATCCCAGAGGCGATTGAACTTTACTTGGTCATGGTAGAGTATCTCCGGTACTTGCTCATACGTTGTCATAGCTTGGTATTGGAGTGCATCATTCCCCCACTGTTTATCACTATCACTATCAGAGTCACGGTCTAAAGAGAGGTACACCCGGTCATCAGAAGCACGGGCACTGTTGATGTCCAATTTCGCCCGCTGCACCAGCCACGATTCCGGGCAGTTGGGGTGTTTTGCCAAGGTGTCTCGTGCCGAGAGAATGCCTATCGACACTAAGTCCTCATCTCCGTATGCATAACGACGCAGGAACCCTTTATGTTTGAGGTAGAATTCTTCCCACCGTCTGTTGATGTGTTTAAGTTGTTCTTCGGTGAGTTCATCTACATCATTTCCGTCCAGTTTTCCTTTGAGGTTGTTGCGTTTCATTTTTCATTCGTTTTATGTTGATTCTTTATTTTTCGCATACTTGCCAGTGCGTTCATACAGACCTGTACCCCGGTTGCGATGAATGGGTTGAGTTGGGTCCCAGTTTTTGCACCACTCTCTTTCCCGTTCGACCTCCTGAGCTGAACCGAACCGTTCGTAGAATTTCCGGCGGACACTGACATACGTCACGACATATGCGGTCTCTGACTGGGTGACTTCACGCTTGAAGCGTTGCTTGGGACCGCTGCCCTTTTCTGGATGCGTGGCGTACTCTCCCTTGTACCATCCCCAGTCGCCGCGGTACTCGTCAATCAGGATGTCAACGAGTTGTCGTTCCATGCCATCAAGAGATGCATAGAATTCTTCGCAGGTCATCTGGTCAATGACGCTGTTATCTACCCCATCTCCCATACCGAGTTCCTCAAGAATACGGTACTGCTGCTTGTTGATGAAAAAATTCCGGAGCCGTTCGGCGAGGTTGCCTTCATCGTCACCACAGACATAGCCGACGTCAACCCGTTGGTCTCTGCGGCTCCCGTTATCAATGCACCCGCCCCAATATCTTGCCGATTTAATATCATACTTTGCCCGCTGAACCAGCCAGCTATCGGGACAGTCCGGGTGAAGAGCAATCATTCTGCGAACGCCTAGCATCGCAATAGAGGACAGGTCTTCATCATAATCGGCAAAGTAGTCAATCAGACCTCTCTTTTCACGGAAGAATCTCTCCCAGCTGTCGTTAAGTCGTTGCAGTTGTTCAGGGGTCATTTCATCGGGATGGGGCCCTTCAAAGGGCATACCTTTCCGGTATTTATGCAAAAATTCCTCGGAAGCGATTCGTTTTTTGGTGAGGTGTGTCTCTGTGGGTGAATCCGCATCTTCATTGGCTTCGCGGACGAGTAACAGCTCCTTTTCGTGCGGGCGATTAGCTGACATTTGAAGCCGTTTTATACACCATCACGCTTTATATGGGTTGAGCCGGTGGGCAGGTGTTTTCAGAGCAACCCCAATTCTTTCATTGATAGATAGTCGCCATCACCCACAATGATGTGATCCAACACCGGAATCTGAACCAGTTCTCCAACTTTGACTAATTGCTTTGTCGCATGAATATCCTCTTTCGACGGGTCACACGACCCACTTGGGTGGTTGTGCGCCAGAATCACCGATGCGGTGCTGTGTTTTATGGCCGTCTTGAATATCTCTCGCGGGTGAGTCAGCGAGCAGTTGAGCGTGCCGACGAACACCGTGTGTATGTGCTCGACCATGTTCTTGGTGTTCAAGAGCAACACTAAAAGGACCTCCTGTTTGAGCCGCGAAAAATCCGCTCTTACAAGCCGGTAAATATCGTTGGGGCTGTGCACGGTTCGCCGGACTTCATTGTTTGTCTGTGTGAGTTTTCGGCTGAGTTCAAACGCCACTTGTATGGCCTCCGCAGTCGCTTTCCCCACGCCTTTGACTTGCATCAGCTCCGGAATCGATGCATCTGCTATCGCAGATAAATTGCGAAAGTGTTCCATCAGTCGCTGTGCTGTTGGATGATTCCTCAGCAGGTGCGCCAGTAAGTGCGTTGTGCTCATCGGTTTTGTGCCCGAGTGATACAGCACATTCCCTTCCCTGATTTGCCACTGACGAAACGAGATATGGGTGTTCGCTGGGTCGGGGATTGGATTTGAGAACAAATCCCTCATCATGGTTGAGTTCCTCCTTACAGTGTGTGAGTTTTATGGCAAGGAGTCAATGAACCCTTGCCTATGTCACAAAACCACAAAGAAGAATCAAATTCTTTTGACATCAAAGCCAGCACCCACCGGCACATTCTTCTTCCTCTAGAAAGTCGAGCTGATTGGGATTTGAAAACTTGACCGTCCGCAGTGGCTGAAGACTTTTATGGAGGTACAGCGGATAGTTGTGTCTTTTCCGGCTGAGGTGGTTGTTTCGGATTTGCTCATCAATCTTGCACGCTTGGGAAAACTCCTCTGGCGAACTCCGTTTCATCCGTCCCCACTCGTCGTCGCTGCGATAGGGACAACAAACACAAGCCGAACGTTCAGGGATAGGGAACTTGTGCCTTTTCAGCCATTGGATGCAGTCGCCTCTGCGCATCCGTTTCTCCAGCAAAGGAAATCTATGCGTAATGTATTTCACTCGGCTTGGAGCTGCCCTTACTATCTCATCGAGACTAAAACCAATCCAGAGCCGAAATTTCTGAAAGCCAAACCGTTCCCGCATTTTGCGCCTTATGGGTCTGATTTTGTATGCGCCTGTGCATTGCCTTTTCAGCATGCCAGTGCCGTTTGGCGTCGCGGTAAACGCAGGTATCATATCTCTATGACCTTTGGATTGTAGTCAATCATCCTTGATATTCCCGCCGGATGCCTGATAAATCTTAAAACCATGCTCAGCACACAACGCCTTGAGCCAAACCAAATACCGATAAGTTATCCACCGTTCCCAACCCGTATCGGAGAAGATGGCGCATTCTGCCTTTGGCTCAATCTCACCTAATAGATTCATCAGCACCATAGTTGATGACTGGATACCTCCGCCGAGGGAAATAATCTCTTTCACCGTTGTACCCTCCTTCAGAAACAAATGGTCGAAGCGCCGCAAAAAAAGCCGACCGGAGTCATTGTGACTCCAGTCGGCACTGATATAGAATGAGAAGTGCGCTCTAGACTTACAGTGCTCGCACTTCATTGAGCAGGCCCATCGCTTCATCAAGTGCGGTCGATGCCCAGATTTTCGCAATCACTTCGGTTCGCTTCTCTTCGAGGTCGCAAATCTTCTGGCTTTGGGTGTACGTGCGACTGTCGATGAGTTTACCCGCTTCGCTACCTTTGCGAATCGATAGGTGGGAGTATTCGGGAAAACCGAGAGCTTTCTTCTTCTCTTGCAGCGTGGAAATCTGGTTGTCGATAGTATCGACTCCCAATTCTCGCTTCACCTGCTCCGTGATTTGAGCCACAAGCTCTTCCGCAGAGTCTTTAGCCCCTTGGATTTTCCTCTCAAGCGTCTCCTCTGCCAGTTTGGCAAAGACCTTCCTTTGAGAGTTGTTGATTCGACCGTTATTCATGAGTCTCAAACTCCTTTCATAAAAGAGTGAAGTTGCACCTCACAACAGATAAGAATTAAATCTGGCTAACACTCATCGGGTTTCAGAAAGATAACGCCATCGTGATATTGAATGGCACCCTCTTGGGTTCTGACAACTTCCCTGAACTTACAGCGTTTGTTATCAAATTCTTAGAAGCTTTTCATTCCCAGTCTTGATTCCGATGAAAATCCAGAAAGAAAATGGTTGGGGTAACAGGTTTGCCCATATCAAAGTCACTAATAAACAGGGTACATGATGCCTCTGGAATGGCTCCCCAGAGTTCGCCCTCTGCATCCCTGAAGGTCATATAGTCGCTTGCCACATCAATATCTATGGCATCGGGGAATAATTCTTGGATGGCACGTCCGACGGGGCCTTTTTCACAATCTTCTTCTATACCTTGCTCAATATTATCTGGGGTGACAACCAATTTGATGAACATTTACATTCTCCTTATATATATGGTGTGTAGAGAAGGCAAGGGAAGATATCCCCTTTCGGTATTGTCCCTCCTTGCCCTGATTCCACTATAACGAGTCATTGTGATTAAATCATCGCA
>JADFGN010000618.1 GCA_022567695.1 Candidatus Poribacteria bacterium
GAGAGCAACTCGATAAACCTTACGAAGAGGTTACTGAGGAAGAAAAAAATAAAAATCTGCGCTATCAGATGATGGAGGTCGTTCTGAACGACACCAACTGGTATCCGAGCTTTGGGCTCGCTCTTGAACTCGACTGGCTCCGCAACATGCACGATTGGATGATTTCTAAGAAACGGTACTGGGGCCTTGCACTCCCGATTTACGAGTGCCACGACTGTGGGAATTTCCACGTCGTCGGAAGTCAGGAGGAATTGAAGGAACGCGCCGTCGAAGGGTGGGAAGAATTTGAAGGACACACGCCGCACCGTCCGTGGATTGACGCTGTGAAAATCGCTTGTCCAAGTTGCGGCGCACCCGTTTCGCGAATCCTAGACGTTGGGAATCCATGGTTGGACGCAGGCATCGTCAGCTTCAGCACGATGGGTTATCGCACCGATCGTGACTTCTGGTCAAAGTGGTTCCCCGCCGATCTAATTAGCGAAAGTTTTCCGGGGCAATTCCGAAACTGGTTCTACTCGTTAATCGCGATGAGTACAGTCATGGAAAGGCGTGCGCCCTTTAAAAACATCTTTGCCTACGCCACCCTTGTGGCAGAAGATGGTCGTGCCATGCACAAGTCTTGGGGCAACGCAATCTGGTTCGATGATGCCGCCGAGAAAATGGGCGTGGACGTAATGCGCTGGATGTACATTGCCGCAAAGCCGGAGCAGAATATGCTTTTTGGCTACAAGTACGCCGATGAAGCTCGCCGTCAATTTCTCATTCCGTTGTGGAATGTTTACAGCTTTTTCGTCAACTACGCAAATGTTGATGGTTGGCAGCCGGAGGACGGGGTTTGGGCTGGAGCATCCAATGACTTGAAATCTGTTGATAATACCTTAGATCGCTGGATTCTCGCACGTTTACAGGCCACGATTCAAGAGGTGACAGACCGGCTGGAAAATTTTGAGACGGATAAAGTTTGTCGTGTTATTGAGCGTTTTTTCGACGATCTCTCAAACTGGTACGTACGACGCAGCCGACGACGATTTTGGAAATCGGAAGCCGACGCAGACAAGGAATCGGCATACCTTACGCTTTACACGGTCTTGGTCACTTTTGCACGTCTATTGGCACCATTCATCCCATTTGTGACAGAAGTGATTTATCAGAACCTTGTGCGCTCGCTGGATGCAAACGCGCCGGAGTCCATCCATCACACGGACTGGCCGAAACCGCTGGAAGCCTTGATGGATGAATCGCTGATCGAAACGATGGGAATAACACGAACACTGGTGACAGCAGGGCATGCCGCCCGTGCTTCTGCGAACTTAAAAGTCCGGCAGCCGTTGCGTCGTGCAATCATCTATCTCCCTGCGCAAATGACCTTGGGTGAGGAGATGGTTGCGTTAGTCACAGATGAATTGAACGTAAAGGCGATCGAGTTCATCGATAGTGCCGATGAATTGATCGGGCACAGTTTACTACCTGACAATCGCAAACTGGGTCCGCGCCTCGGAAGGTATCTCCGAGAAATTCGGGAAGTATTTACGGAAATGGATGCAGAACAAACAGCGGCACTCGTGCAGCAAATCGAGGGTGGTGAATCGATTACGCTTGAGTTGGAAAGCGAAACGGTGGAAATCGCGCCGGATGAAGTGGTGATTCAAGAAAAGCAGCCGGAAGGTTTGGCTGTCGTCACGGAGGGTGGAATGACGATCGCTGTGGATACACACCTCACGCCGGAATTGGTCTCGGAGGGATTGGCACGTGAGGTGGTCCGGCGCATCCAGAATCTACGGAAGGAAGCCGACTTTAACCTAGATGACCGTATCATCACCACGTATGAGACGGACGAAACACTCGCGGAGGTATTTGTGGATTGGGCGGAATTTATCTCAAATGAGACCTTGAGCCAGGAACTTCACGATGCGCCGCCAGAAGCCGATGCCACCCAAGGTGAAGACAATATCGATGGACACCATCTGCGATTGAGTGTACGTCGAGTCGATGTATAAAAACGTTTCTAAAAAGTCAGGGGACTTGCCAAAAGGTAATCTATTTGGTGCGTCCCTTCTTTATTTGGTAACCGTTCAGGTGGTCAATAGTGTTCTTACTCCCCTCTCCCCTAGTGGTTTTCAGAGGCGGACACTTTGGAGAAAAGACTTAAAAACCCCCTCTATTTATCTATCGTCTCCGGGCTCGACGATCCCCCTGAGTGCTTTGCACTCAACCCCCTCCAACTCCCCCTTCTCAAGGGGGAGAGCCTTTCGTAAGGGGGAGAACCCATGCGGCCCCACGCTCTCCCCTCCTTACGAAGGAGGCCGGGGGAGGTTAACAGAACTGTCCGCCCCTGAACCCATCAAGGTGAAGGGGATTGAACGGTTACTTTATCGGATGGTTGAAACTATTCCAAAACGAAGCAAAGGAGAAGACAATGCGTTGCAAAGATAACATGATTTTGACTGGGCTGATTTGTTTGATGTTGTTGACTTCAATCGTTACCATAGTTAAAGCACAATCCCCCAATTTTCCGAGCGGTGCGCGAATCGTTGGGGATTCGTTTTCTGAGGATGAGGACAAATTCAGTTTCGCAATCATCGGCGATAAAACCGGTGGAGGGCAGGACAAATGGCCTATCTTCGATCGAGCAATGGAAGAGATTAACGAACTTAAGCCCCATTTTGCGATTATGGTCGGTGATTTGATACAGGGCTACACGGAAAACAACGACATCCTTGACAGACAATGGAAGGAATTCTGGGAACATCAATCCCGACTGGAAGTTCCGTTTCTTCCCTTGCCGGGAAATCACGACATCTCAAACCGTGTGATGTACGACTACTGGGTCAATCAAATCGGTTTGACCTATTACGCTTTCATTCACAACAACTGCCTTTTTCTATTGTTGAACACCGAAGAAGGGAAGGGGAGTGAAAAGGGATGGTTTGGAAAAACGCAAATCGCCTACGCGATCGGTGAGCTGGAAAAGAACAGGGATGTGCGCCACACATTTGTCCTGATGCACAAACCGGCATGGCTGAGCACCTCCGATTGGAATCAGATTGAAGCCGCGCTAGTGGATCGCGAGTACACAGTCTTCGCCGGGCATTATCATAAACTCACGCTGCACACCCGAAACGATCGACGATATTTCGTGCTTGGTGGCACAGGCGCAGGCTTTACGAGACGCGAGACAAAGGAATATGGGGCGTTTGATCATTACAGCATTGTGACAGTGGATGGAGATGATGTGACGGTTGCACTGATTGAACCCGGAAATATCTACCCGGCAAATATCGCCACCGCAGAATTCAAAGCCAAATTCGGCAATCTTATCTCATATCAAACCGATTGGAATATTGATAGAAGCCAGCCAACTTCCAGTGGAAAAATCACATTCAATCTGAAAAATGAGTTAGAGAAACAGGTCAAGGTTGAAATTGTCTTTGAACCAGCGGGTGACTGGCAGATATCCCCGGCCAAGCTTGACCTCGAAATTCAACCCGGCTGGGAGACGAAAGGGTTGGTTGAATTGGATTGTCTATCGAATTCACTCACGCCGCTTCCGACCTTTCGCTATGCAATTATATACGGGGGAGAACTCCTGCGTAGCCGAACTGTGACGCTCACACCATTCAAATCGGCAGATTTGCACTATCTGAAAGATTGGATGATTGTCGGTCCATTCGAGCTAGGCATAACGCAGCGACCATCCCAGCCGGCGGAGCATTTAACAAATTTCGACACCAAATTAGGGCCTGAGTTGGATGATCAAATGGGTAAGAAATATGAAGGGAAAAATGGGGAAGTCAGTTGGCAAGAATACCATGCTCAAGGACAAACCGTTAACCTCAATCAAGCTTTTGGTGCATCGGATTGGGCAATCGGTTACGGTGTAACATACATTTTAAGTCCTGATGAACGCACCGTTTTCGGCGGTATTCGCGGTGATGATGTCACACGCTTAGTTGTCAATGGGCTTGAGATTTACACGCAATGGTCTGCACAAAGCCGGTTGAAGTATGTCGATCTCCATTTAAAGAAGGGGTGGAATACGATAATGATCAAATGCGCAGATTACAGCGGCGGTTGGAATTATCGATTGGCAGTTGAAAATCCAAAGAGCGATCTGGTCTTTGCCAATACTAAA
>JADFGN010000080.1 GCA_022567695.1 Candidatus Poribacteria bacterium
GGTTGAGCACCTCGGAGAGCTTAGCGACCGTACGATCGACATTTTGAAGTTTATCTAAGCCGAATAGCCCCAGACGAAAGGTTTGGAAATGTTCTGGCTCATCACATCGCAATGGAACACCCGCCGCGATCTGGATACCAATTTCCTTAAACTTTTTGCCGGTGTGAATCTCGCGGTCTTCGGTGTAGCTCACGACAACACCTGGAGCCTGGAAACCGCATCCCGCTACACTCTTTATGCCTTTGCTGACGAGTAGCGCCCTCACTTTGTCACCCAGCTCCTGTTGCTGTGCGCGGGCTTTATCAAAACCGTAGGCTTCAGTTTCTTTCATCACATTGCTCAAGCGGGTGAGGGCATCGGTAGGCATCGTTGCATGATAGGCATGTCCACCATTTTCATAAGCCTCCATGATTTGAAGCCATTTACGCAAGTCGCAGGCAAAGCTGGTACTGGTGGTCGATTCAATTTTTTCTCGACCCGCCGCGCTTAGCATGACCAAGCCACAGCAGGGGGAGGCACTCCACCCTTTTTGTGGCGCACTGATAAGCACATCGACCCCACACGCTTGCATATCCACCCAAATCGTGCCCGACGCAATGCCGTCTAAAACAAATAAGCCGCCAACGGAATGGATGGCATCTGCCACCGCTAGAATGTAATCATTGGGGAGGATGAGGCCCGAGGCGGTTTCAACGTGCGGGGCAAATACAACGTCTGGTTTTTCTGCTTTTATCCTCGCCACCACTTCTTCGATGGGTGGAGGCGCAAAGGCGGCATGCGGGCTGTCATCAACACGACGTGCCTTTAATACGGTGGATTGAGAAGGAATCTTGCCCATATCGAAAATTTGGGTCCAGCGGAAACTAAACCAACCATTTCGAATGACCAGACATTTTTTATCGGTCGCAAACTGCCTCGCCACCGCTTCCATAGCGAAAGTGCCGCTACCCGGAACGACAACAACCGCTTTGGCGTTGTAAACCTTTTTAAGCGTGGTGGAAATATCCGTCATCACACCCTGGAATGACGACGACATATGGTTAAGTGCGCGGTCTGTGTAAACCACGGAGTATTCGAGAAGGCCATCAGGATCCACATCGGGAAGTAAGCCTGGCATTTTCATCTCCATCTAAAAAATAACAACCTTGCCTCGACTGCTTTTATATGGCAAGAATATCATAAAATTTATGAGTGGACAACGCCAAAAGCAATGGATTTTTTTAGATTCATAAACTTATTGTTAGCCATTTCGCCCCACAAGTTTCCAATGACGGCCCAAGACACATCCCAAAAAGCTTGTAAATATCCACCGATGGGCAAACTGATTTTGCCAAAGGCGGAGCAGATGGCGATTGATAAAAGCAGAATCTCCTTATCACCACATCACTGGCCATTGCTCCTGTTGATACCCCATTTCCCAGAACATCCATTCGTATCGACTGGTCGTGATGAAATGGTGTGTCATTGCTTCGCGCTCTGATGCGCGAAGGCCAGAGGCAATCTGGTCTGTCAGTGCAAGTACGGCTTGAACCACCTTTCCAAATTCCTCTCCGCCGTACATATCAATCCAACGTTGATAAAGGTGTTTTTGCGAACCCTTTGTCCGCAAAGCCTTCCCGACTTCCCAATAAATCCAATAGCAGGGGAGCACCGTTGTCAAAAGCTCATGAAACGGTCGGGCATAGGCAACGGAAAGCAGATAGCTGGTGTAGGCTAAATTGGTCGGCGCCTTTGCCGCCGCGATAGAGAGCGCGCGGGCAAATTCCCGAAGGTACAACGCATCTTGGATGATATAGAACTGAAACGATTCCGGTGGGAGGGTTGCATCGGTGAGTCCTCTGATGAAAGGATGGGATAAGATTTTGTTGAAAAGCGGTTGAATCTGCGCCCAAAGCATCTGGGTGAATGACGCTTCTTGGGTTGGATGTGGTGTCATGTTGCTGCCTCCTTTTGACACAGGTATTAGGCGTGCAACTGATATGACACGAGTTTTCCTCAGAGCACACCGTTACGTCAGATTATCATTCCATCATCACCCAATGAATGATACGCAATGCTCACCGTCTTGTTTCAACGAAACCCGTGTGGTTTCCCTCAACTTCTGCGGGTTGTATACCGATAATAGGACCGAAAGGAGGTAGCTGCAATGTCCAACCCAATCAACCTCCAAGGAATTGGGCACTTAATGGTTAAACTGAGCTTGGCAAATCCATCCGCCAGACACAAGAAGCCTGGGCTGCCCTACAAACAGAAGCACAAAGACAAACACAAAGACAAAAGACAGCACGTGGCGTTTGCTGCGAAGAGTGAAGAGCATCAACTTGACCTTCGCGCCTAATTATCAACAGCCCTTGGGTTGCCAAGTTTTAAGTCTTTGCTATTGTACCATTACCTACAGTTCGCGGATTTTGTGTATTGGTCACAATGATGTTAAACATTGGATGTAGGGTCAGAGCACCGTCTCCAACCACGAGGACGGGATAGCAGCCGTTTTTTTACGAGTCGGGTTATCGACGAAATTCTTTATCATACCCCAGGTCACACCCAGTTTACCATCCGGGTTGACAGATATCGTACCTCCTCCAGCCATTACTTTCAGAATCTCAGCCTCTGTCAGTGCCCGGCTGAAGAGGAGTACTTCGTCCATGACACCATCGAAGTATTCATCACCACCCGGGAAATCACAGCCCAAAATCAAAGAATCCGTATTGGTGCCAAAGGTAAAAGCTTGGTCTATCTCTAATGCATCCGGAATTCCATTGATACTATACTTCCGCAGAATCCGTTAACGTTTGTTAAAGAGGTACTTCAAACCCAGATATAGCGCGGATCCACGTTTTTAACACCCGTGCGAAAAACCATCGCTGGAAGCCGTGCCATGACAGGATCCTTTAAAATACTGCGGAAGTATAGACAATAGTGAATCAGGTATAATGTAGTTCGCAAGCGTTCCTTCGCCCGCCAGCTCGGCAAAGGCTACACTGGGTTCAATTCAAGGGTCTCGTTACTTAAGTCTAGATATTCGACATTGTCGCGGCATACCCAGTTGACCACGATTCCCGCATTATCTGGATTCTGCACGAAAGCAGATACCCCTTGCTCATATTGGACCAGCGATGTTGTCGATAGCTGGATACGGCGACGGCGGCTTTTGAGTTCGGAAAGGTTATCCCGCCCAACCTCCGAGCGGAAGGTGGTAACACCGTTGTCCGGATTGAGGATGAGGAAAAAGTAATCCCCGCTATCAATCATGTGTGCCACCACTTTTTGCACAATGCGATTGTTGGGATTTACTAGGACATTGTAAGTCTGATACCCTACGAAGTGGAAGGCGAAATGGATGACCTCAAAGCGGTCGCTGCCGAACATCGAATGCCCGAAACTGAATCCTCTGGCAGTGACTTCAGCGGGAATCGGCTCACTCGGGCGCAATGCCAGAAGCCCGTATTGCTGGTCGTTTTCTTGTATCATGCCCATCGCGACGCATGGCGCATCAGCATCGATGAACTCAGCGATGAATGAGCGATTGACTGTGAGCGTCGGTAGAGATTGATTCACGTTGCTATAAACCTCTTGTTGAAAATCGTGTGGGAGATTGAATTCAAGGGTTAATCCGAAATATCGAACTCACTAGGCTGACTTGGCTTTCGTGGCGATATTTTATCATAAATCACAAACTTGATGGGGCAAAAAGAACGGCTTGTGTCGCAGATACCCGCAAAAACCGTCACAGGATTTGAGTTGACTACTGTGGTCACCCGTCTTGATACCTCTACCAATCGCCCCGCGTACTTCATCATCAGTGCCCTTGCCATAGCATCATCGCCCCAAAGTCTCCTGTGCCAGTTGCGCTGTTGCCTTCCTCCATTCTTCTTTCGGTAGTGCTATACATGTAATGCTTTTTCAAGGTTGTAGTGGCAAATGAAGTACTTGATGGCGCCAATATGATTTTAAGTTTCTTGGAGAAGGAAAGAGACTGGCTGGCCATCCGAGAGACTCGCTGTGTTAATTGAACGTACGAACCTCTGCAATAACGGCCCAGTTCAGGTGCGGCGGGGATTTACTGCCCCATCAAAAATGACAGATAGGTGTCCGTACTTCATTATACGCATCGGTAATCGTAAGTCAACGGGAAAGTATTTCAGCCAGAAGCGGCGTAAACACACAACGGGGCAGGCGTAATGTTGCCCCATTTCATTGGAGGTGCTATCATGCCAGTTCTCAAAATGCACTTAGAGCCCTGGGGTTTATTTTTCTTCCACAGGTGGGGTGCCGTAGGTTAAGAATTCGGCGGGCAGCGAGGGGCCAAACCAGATAATCCCTTTGTCGAGTTCGTCCTCGTGCCAGGTGATGGGCTTCCAGTCTGGGTCGAAAATCAGATACCCGGCATCACCGAAGAGTTCGATGCGGTTGCCTCCAGGTTCAAAAACATACAGGAAAGCGGCCTGGGCAATGCCGTGCTTGCCGGGACCGGCTTCGATGGGAACGTCGTATTCGGTCAAGATGTCGGCGATGTCGCAGAGGTGATGGGGATAGCCGTACCAGTAGCAGAGGTGGTGCAGGCGGCCATGGGATTCGGTGGGGTCGCGCAGAATCGCCACTTCGTGGACCAATGGGCTGACACTAAGCCAGCACCCGGCTTCGGTACCGTTGTCCAGGATAATGTGCTCTCGCAAACGGAAGCCGAGATGCTCAATGAGAAATGCTTTGTTCGGCTCAACCTCTTGGGCTAATAAGTTAATATGATCAATGCGACGCACCGGCACACCTCGAATCGGTCGCTTTTGCGGACGGTTTTTGAGTTTCGTCCGTTTCGCTTCAGGTGGCTGATAATAGTCCACCTCCCATAAGACCTCCATTCGATGCCCGTCGGGGAGAGTAAACTGATAGGCCGGGCCGTGACCCACATCCCCATCACTCCAGCCGATGCCCAAACCAGTGGCTTCTATTGCAGAAACGCGCCGGTGAAGCGCATTGGGTGAAGTGGTTCGCCACCCCACGTGGCCTAATCCCGGTTTTTCGGCTTCAGTGATCTTGAGACTGTGGTGATAAAAGTCTTCGTAGGCACGAAGGTAGACCGACTGCCCCAACGCTTCAGTCTTCTCCATGCCGAGCAGTTCTGTGAAGAACCAGATCGTTTCGTCGGGTTTCGGGGTGTAGATTTCGACGTGCGCCAATTGGGCGATTTCAAAGAGGGGTTCATTAAATTCGGACATTGATTTCCTCCTTCAACTTCAAGAGTGTTGAATCATGGTTAGCTGCCACTATGGCTGACCCGCTGGTTGATCGCCTCTGCGAGTTGGATGTCACGGGAACTTATCCCGCCAACCTCGTGAGTCGACAGATCAATGCGAACCGTGTTGTAGACGTTGAACCACTCGGGATGATGGTTGAATGACTCTGCCACAAGAGCGACGCGGGACATGAACCCAAACGCTTCGACAAAGTCAGGGAAGGTGAACTCGCGATGTAGCTTTCCCGCGACGACGGACCAACCGGGGATTCGGTTTAATTGTGGTTCAAGCTGATGGGGTTCGATTCGCTCAATTGCCATATTTATCTCTCCTATTGATATTAAGTTGTGCAGGTCAGCCTCCTTTCGGGAAGCTCCCTAGCCGTCAGTGTCAATAATGCTGGCGGCTTTTTTTGTTTGTGCGAGGACACACAAGGCAAGGGTACTGAACAAAAAACGCGCGTAGGGGCTAACGGGATTCGAACCCGTGACATCCCGCCTATAACCTGTTACGGCCATGGGCAGGTGCTCTAACCAACTGAGCTACAGCCCCCACGCGCATCAGATGAAATCCTAGACCAGAAAAAAACGTCATAGAAAATCACACCGCAGTGGGCAATAAGAATTAAAAATGGGGTCACTTCACTTAAAACCCCTTCGTTTCCTTTTCGGGGTAAACCTATGCTCTTGCGTGCGTACAAGATCTCCTAACGGTAGTGCTATACATGTAATGCTTCGATGATGTCGCGGTCATGCGGCTGTTTCTCCACCCGGTGGATGCACTGTGGCTACCCCAATCATGCTGTCTCGTGTCACAAGGGAAGCCAGTTTATCCTCATCGAGTTGTTTAGTCGAAGCGGGTCGCTGAGGAATCACGAGATACCGACAGTCCGCCGTACTGTCGTGGACCTTCACTTCAACCGCTGTCTCCAATTCCAAACCAAACTCTTTTAACATGCCTCTGGGATTGCTTACCACGCGAGTGCGGTAAGCCTCACCCTTATACCAATCTGGCGGCGAGCCAAGGAGCACCGTTGGATAGCATGAACATAGCGTACAAACAATGACATTGTGAACGTTATTGGTATTCTCCACGGCAATCAGTTGACTCATATGGGATTCTATGCCCAGTTCAACAATGGCGTTCTTTGCATCTGCCAAAAGGCGTTTTTTGAATTCTTTATCCACCCAAGCTCTTGCGACCACTTTTGCACCCAGGCCGGGTGTCACCGTATTTCCACTTCCCACGTGTGTTGCCATTTTTTTTCCTCTCTTATAAATTGACTCTCTCATTAACTGCTTACGTGGCGCGCACGCGGCGCACTATTCCATTATACGCATCTCCAACTCCGTGTCAATAGAAAAGTATTTCAGCGTGTTGTTTTGTGCTTGATAATGTGCAAGCCTTTTAATATAATGGGGCCCGAACAATTGAACAAGGAAATCTAAACCATGAACAAAACCCAAGCCCGTTTGGTGGAAGCGAGTGTTCGGGCGTCGATGAATGGATATCGCGTCTGTTGGCGTGGCAGAGCCATTTTCGGAGGGCACCAATGGTAGAAATCAAAGATGAAGGAATTTGTCGATTTTGTCTCAAGACCTTTGCCGGACGGTCAATGGGAAGACACCTTAGGGCTTGTCAGGCAAAGAAAAGCATCGACTCACAACGTCGCGCAACTGATAAAAAGCTGCGCTCAATTTACCATCTCAAAATCTGGGGTTACAAACCTTTCTGGCTTCACATTGAAGCAGCATCAACGGTCACACTATCTCAACTCGATGGTTTTTTACGAAACATCTGGCTCGAATGCTGTGGCCACCTCAGCGAGTTTACGATTGATGGCATTGGTTATGCCGGTTCTTTTATGGGCGATGTGCCCGAACTGGACGCCGAAACAATGGATATTGCTTTACAACAAGTTCTGAATCTAAAAGACAAATTTGAATACGAGTATGACTTTGGTACGACGACTGATTTACAGGGACAGGTCTTTGCTATTCGTCGGGGTGTGATTGACGATGGAATCCAAATTCTGGCACGAAACACGCGGGTACAATTCCCATGTCATCTTTGCGGAAAACCCGCCACTGAAATCGATGTCGAAGATGACCAGCTCTATTGCCCAACCTGCTTTTCAGATGAATTGGGCGATGATTATGACATGAGCCTTCCCGTCGTCAATTCCCCACGCATGGGCGAGTGTGGGTATACTGGTGACACGAACTTTGATGATTTCGATGCACAAATAGAGGCAGAATCATAGGTTTGGGAAAGACTCGCTGTACCCCCTCCATATGATCAAGGATGAAATTGTCCAAGAACAACTGCTTTTCTGTACCGATGTGAAGGAAGGGAATTTTGTAGTCAGGCGGTATGTACGGATACAAGATATCAATAGGTCGCTTTCCAGCCATGATGTCTTCTATCTTACGTTGTACAATGTCGGCAACGAAAAGTACAAAAACGTGACGCAATCCCTAACTGTCTTTTTCCTTCCGTTTAGCCGCGAGATAGTAGAAGAAAGTTCTCCGACCAATTCCTACCACCTGGCAGGCTTCTTTTGCAGTGTGGTCTGAGTTTTCATATAGGATTTGCGCTCGCTGTAGTTTCTTTTCCTCGGTCTTGGGACGTCCGCCGGTTCGACCTCGAACTCTGGCAGATTTTCTCCCAGCAGTCGTCCTTTCACGTTTTAACTCCGTCTCCATTTGAGCGATTGCGCCCATGATTGAAACGAAACACCGCCCCGTCGCTGTTGAAGTGTCAATGTTCTCCCTCAAAGAAATAATTGAAACTTTTCTCTTCTCCAAATCTTCGACGACGGAAAGCAGATGTTTTAGCGATCTCGTCATACGAGAGAGTTCTGTGACGACCAAAGAATCTCCCTCTCTGAGGTATCCCAACAATTGATTGAAGCCAAGTCTGTCCTCATTGGCTCCGCTAGCAAAATCGCGAAAGACCTTTGCACAACCAAAGTCTTAACAAAAGCCGACTGAACAGATTGCTGAAGACTGCGAAGCCTACTTGGGTTATGCGGGTAACAATTATCTTCCTTTCCTTCCGAAGTTCTATAAAAATCAGCGGCGAAATCTCTTTTGGTTTCTTGAAAACCTCCACCCGAAATCGACCAGTTCCGATTCTGCTTTAGAAGAATCAATTACTTTCCTGATCAACCACAAGGACAGTCGAGCGAAGTTTCTGAGCATCAAAACCAGCGAAAAGGAAACCGATTGTGATTTGATTTTAGACCTATCCTGGATTCCAAATAAGTGGTGGAAGGTGGTTACATCCAATCCCTCACGTGATGCAGATATTGAGGAAGTTAATCGGCGATACTTTGAAATCTGTCTGTTTTCCCAAGTGTGGCTTGAACTGAAATCCGGAGACCTTTTTATCGATGGTAGCGAAAAATTCGGTGACTGGCGGAATCAACTGATCTCCTGGGAAGAATATAACGAAAGCTGCGAAGCCTATTTTCAGCAGATCGGCTGCCCAGCAAAACCAAGCCAGTTTGTCTCGAACCTCAAAACGTGGCTCACCGAAACCATTCTTCGAGCCGATGCTACCTTTCCACAAAATGAATCGGTCTCGATAAAAGACGGTGAACCTGTTATCCGTCGGTATCAAAAGAGAGAAAAACCAGATGGCTTTGCCACAGTTGAACAGTTGATTGAGGAGCGATTGCCGGAGTGCGATATTCTTGAGATTCTGTCTGATACCGAGCATTGGATCAACTGGACGAAAGACTTCGGACCGATTTCAGGATTTGACAGCAGACTTTCTTCTCCCCAACCGAGATATATTGGCACCACCTTCTGTTATGGTTGCAACCTGGGTCCAACACAAACAGCTCGATCAGTGAAGGATTTATCCCGCAAGGGGGTGGCTTACGTGAATCGAAGACACATTGACGAGGAAAAGTTACTCAACGCTAATGTCAAAGTGATTAATGAATACAACAAGTTCGCACTGTCCAAATTATGGGGATCTGGAAAGAGTGCATCGGCTGATGGGACCAAGTGGGATGTCTACGAGCAAAATCTGCTCAGTGAATATCATATCCGATATGGCGGTTGGGGCGGAATCGGCTACTATCACGTTTCCGATATCTACATTGCTCTGTTTAGCAACTTCATCTCCTGCGGTGTTTGGGAAGCGGTTTATATCCTTGACGGCTTACTTGAGAACAAATCGGAGATTCGACCCGATACCCTTCATGCCGACACACAAGGGCAATCGGAAACCGTATTTGGATTGGCACATCTGCTTTCTATCCAATTGATGCCCCGAATCCGAAACTTCAAGGACTTAAAATTCTACCTTCCGGCGGAGAATTTGGGGACTTCTCATCTCAACGATCTCTTCGATGGCATCATTGATTGGGATTTGATACAAACTCATTTCCACGATATGCTTCGGGTAGTAATATCGATCAGTCAGGGCAAAATCCGTTCCAGTACGATATTGAGAAAGTTGGGAACATACAGCCGCAAGAATAAGCTCTACTTCGCCTTCCGAGAACTTGGAAGAGTCATTCGAACCGTCTTTCTCCTCAATTACATCGCCGACATTGAACTTCGTCGAACGATTGGCAACGCGACAAATTTAAGTGAATGGTGGAATCGATTTGTCCAATGGGTTGCCTTTGGAGGGGAGGAGATCAGAGAAAATAATCGTACCCAACAAAGAAAGATTATTCGGTATAATCACTTGGTCGCTAACCTGGTGATTTTTTGTACATCAAGCGGCTCCGTTGGGCTTTTCTTTTCAGGCATATCCACGATAGGCTTTTCCTCCTCTTACCAGTTCCATTTCTAAATGCGACCAAGTTTTTAGTCTAATAGAGCCAAGCGAATAATCTCTACTTCCAACAGAGAGATCTTTCGCTTGGCAGAATGACTTTGCCAAATTAGTTGCCGATGGATCGAGAATTAGTATAATGTCATACCAAACTAAAACCCGCCCTTCACCTTTGCCCAGGTCGTTGCGAGTTTGTCTGCCGGATGGACAGCGAATGTGCCTCCGATGTTTTGATTAATCTCAGCTTCGGTCAGTGCTTTATCATAGACTCGGACAATGGCAAATGAACCGTTGAAGGTCCGACGCCGTTCAGAAAAAGAGTTCGCGCCGATTGAAATATCGTTTATCGGTAGTGCCTTTTTGAACTCAAAACCGGCTTGTTTGCTGACCTCTTTGCCGTCCTGATACGCGACAATTGACTTATTGTTCGTACCCACAATCGCTAACCACGTCCACACACCTTCCTCAAGTTTGATGTTTAGTGGTTGAACGCCCTGCTTACCGCCTTTGGCATGGATGGAGATGTCAAGATGCTCACCATCCAATATCCACAGCCGAATCCCTTGAGCCCCTTCCCGCGGGCTGTTCTGGAAACCAGCAAAGTGATGTTCCTCAACAAAAAAGTCGCCGTTGCGTTTACAAAGGAACTCAAGCGTCCAGTCCTCAAGAAACAGTTCAGGGTTATCGGGGACTGGACCTCCGAAGGTCTGAAGTGATTTCTTAGCAGTGTAATACTTGATGCCCTGCTCAGCAACACCGAGGGCTGGGATCTCGATTTTGCCCTCTTCGAGTTCCGGTGCTTCGTCAGCAGCCGGTAATTCACCGCCGGCCGTGCCCAAGTTTGTCCAGGCGTCTGCATGGCCGGGATTGTCCGAAGCATCTAGGTATAGCACCGCGCCGGGAATAGGATCGGCAAGCGCGATGGTGCAAGCTATTGCCAGGAAAAATATTGTGCTGAAGATTGAAACAACTTTTTTCATTTAAGCTTCCTCCTAAGGTTGGTAGCTCACGTTAAGAGTTAGTGCAAAAGCGTCAGAGGCTTTTGCTCCGTCTTGGTCTTATTCTCATAGACACGACTTGGCAATAATTAAAATTAGGCAGCTTTCACTGCACACTTTTGAGATTAGCCACTTCTCATCAATGGTAACGGCGGTATATGTCTTTACTCACATTCAAGTGGATGGACGCGCTCGGCCAGCGGAATCGCCATCCGGCGGCCATCGGACAGGTGCGAGGCATAAACGCCCTCGACCATCTCGTTGACAAAACGCACCATGTGGATACTGGAGAGTGGCTCACGGTCATCTTCGATAGCGCTAATCAAATCTTTGACGAGGATTTGGTTGCCGATATGCAACCAGTTTTTACGAAAATAGCTCTGCTCAAACTGAGTGTGCCAATCGTGAAGCCACATCTTTTTCCATTCCAAGTTTTCGAGGTCAGGCAACACACGGGGCGCGGGATAGATGTAGACATCACCCGGTTCACGGAGTTCCAAGGTTGCCCGCTCACATTCGAGAGACAGGCCGTAGAGGTTATTGAAATTCGATGTGCGGGGGATAGCCAAACCGGCTGTGGATTCAAAAAATCCGCGTACCCCGTTGTCAAAGCCGAACATCGCCGAGATGGAGTCGCCAACGATGGGCCCCACGGGTTGGGTACCGTCGGTCGTATCGGCTCTTGTCGCGTCACGGTCATCCACGGCAACGTGTCCGCTGACCCAACGCGGTTCACCAGCAAACGCCATCATTAGGTCGAAAAGATGCGTGCCGTGCAGGAGCAATTCTTCGCCGCCACCTCGACTGTCGTCCTTCGGGCGCGTCCGGATGCGAAGCAATTTTCCAAACTCACCAGCCCTGACGTCTCTGATTATCTTCTGAATAGGGGCCATCGCTCGCCATTGATGGGCAACCGCCATCTTCACTTTCGCGTTGCGACAAGCGGCCATGATTGCGTCAGTTTCCGCGACGCTTCCTGCCACCGGTTTTTCACAATAGATGTGGCAACCTGCCTCGGCAGCGGCTTCAATCATCGGCACGCGCTCTGTGACCCAACCGGGGGCGACGCTAACGATATCAGGTTTTTCTGCCGTGAGCATCTTCCGGTAATCGTCGTAGCGTTGGGAAACGCCTAGCCGCTCGCCAGCCTTCACCAGGCCTTCGGGATTAGCATCCGCGATAGCGACAAGTTCAACGCCATCGAGGTCATTGAATGCTCTGTCCAGTCCGTGTCCGTAGCCACCCTTGCCGGTCGAGCCGATGACAGCTGCCCTGTAGGTTTTGGGCATGTTGTGCCTCCTTAGTTTGCTTACTGATACTCCTTTGACATTTACACGCGTCCGGCAAACGAGCGGCCACGTACCTGCTTGAACGGCGGCATTTTGGGAGCGTCCGTCACCGATTCATCCCGCCAGGAGGTCGCCCGCATGTAGTGGACAGCGTAGCCACGGCGCTGAAGCTTAGAGTAGTTGGCGTGGCTCATATGCAGCGTCAGGCTGTGGTGGAAGCTGATGCTGCCGGGACGTAGCGGCACCGGCAGGATAGGCCACGGGTCATCTCCGAAGTCCCCGATAAATCGCTTCAGGCGTTCACCCCGCATCATACCCCACCGATGTGTTCCGGGGATGAAGTTCAAACACCCGTTCTCCTCCGTCGCGTGGTCAATGGCCGTCCAGGCCGATACGAGGTCCATGGGAAAAATGTCCCGCCACGAGGCTGAGTCCTGGTGCCAGCCCTGCGCCGTGCCAACACCGCCAGGTGCTTTCATGAACAGTTGGTCGCCGTACATCTTGATGTCATCGGTGCCCAACAGATCTGCGATGATGTCCACAATCTTTGGGTTAGTGACATGGCCCCACATCACGTCGTCATAGATTGCGATGTTGAACAGCTTGCGGACGGATAAGACTTGATTCGTGACAGTCTGCTCGCCATCGCGGAAGATTCTCTCAAGTTGAATACTCGTCTCCGGGATGTGCTCCGCATTGCCGGCGGCAATCAGGTCAGTCTGTGCCGCGAGGACTTTTATCTCATCTGTCGAGAGAACATCGGAGACGACAAGGAAGCCGTTGAGCTTGAATTGCCTGACCTGCTGCTTAGTCAGGCGACGGAATGCCAGGTTATCCATCGATTAAACTCCTTGTTTGAACCCGACATGTTGATGGCTAAAAAATCGGGCGGGCATTAAGATCTCCAAAATCTGATTACAATTGACCACGACTTGGTAGCAATAAAAATCTGCTCCAACGGGTACGGTGTCGTGAATTATAATTGCCTATTGTGTGAATTGTCAATGACAGTTCATGGCTATGGAGTTTATCCCACCACAAAACTTTTGTCAAGCCTTTTCAAACACCCTCTTAGAGAATGTTAAGGCATTTACGAAACGCCAACAAATCGCTGAACATAAGGCGTTGAGAAGATATCGAAAATGAATCATGTCATAAATTTCCGTTAAGGATAAAACTGATACATGGTCGTATTCAACGCCACGTTCAAGATACTCCAGACTGTCCCCATCAGGTAGTCACCGAGGACAAGTCCCAAAAAGAAGGGGATTGCGCGTCGGTAGCTTGCGACGCCGCCGTGTCTGAGGATGAGCCACTTGAGAACGAGGCAAATGAGGATAGGGGCCCAGAGATCGGACATCTCTTGATTGCTGGCCATCACGTAACCGAGCGGGTGCAACGGAAGCCAGAAAAATTTAACGCGCAGATATGTCAGCAGCATCATCACAGAAAAACCGACCCCCATAAACAGAACCGACACCCACTCCGTATTCGTGGGATACGAAATCCAGTTCGTCAGCCGTCTGAAATATTCTCGACCGTATCCCAATGCCCACGGCCCATAATAGCCAGAAGCGGCTCCGAATCGATAATAGAGGTGAAGTTGTACCCAAAATGCGACGACGACCCCAAGTGCCGTCGCGATAAGCACAGCGACGAGCATTCGCCGTGGGTTGATGTTACTTTGCTCGGCAATTTTAAAGGCTTCCAATTGATGTGGCATCTGCTGTGGGCGGTAGTCCCGGTTGAAAAAACAGATGGACAGTGCTGTTAAATTCTGAGGCCCAAGCCGTCGTGTGCCTAATATTGTACCTAATACATGCCGGGGAGCTTGCCAATGGTAGGCATGCACGAATATGCCTGCTTCCGCTCGGATGCGGGTTGTGACAATCGGCGTTATTAAAAATAGAAGCGCAAAAGTCGAAGCGAGCCAGAATGACATCCCGGCTTTATGAAGCAGAAGCGCGAAGATGAGAAGCCCGAAAAGCAATCCCCACACCGCCGTGCGATACCGCATGGGTTCGTCAGCGTCATCAAGCTCCGTTGCTCGCCCGAAGGCGTTTTTCAGTACGCCTTTGAAATGGCGTTTGCCGATCCAAAGGAAGAAAACACACAGCCCTAAAAATGCGCCGAAGGCTTGCTCGTCTAAATAAGGGAATTTAGGGAGACTCCGCCAGCCCATGGCTCCCGCCAACGCAGCCTCGTTGCGATACAAAACATAAAAGAGGGCGGTTGAAAAGAGCACGTCAAGCGGCATCAGAAACATAATCCCGATGGCGAAGGGATAAAACGCGACGATCGCGCCGCCGTAGAAACTTAGCGGCGGGTCGTGAAATCTGAAAAAGCGGCGTGTGACGGGCAGATGTGGAAATGCCGGGTACAGGACGCTGAGTCCGTTGAACAAGCTGATACCCGCGGCGATGGCAAACCCAAGCCACATCCGTCTATTGCGGAAGAACCGCGATGCGGGGTTAGTCATTGCCAGCGGAAGTTGGATGATAGGGAAAGTCAATCGCTCGCGGTCTGCCCACTGTCGCCGCAGGATGGTGTTCAAACATAAAAAAATGACTGCCAAAACGAAAAACAGAGCCAGCCATCCAAGCACAACCGGCGTCCAGACCTTCAGGTGATGCGCTAGGTAGAGACTCGAATCCCCCAGGTAGTATCCCTGCAAAGCACTTCTATCCGAAACAGTGAGCCACCGCGGGAGGGCATCCCAAAACAGTTCTTTCCACTCGTTCTCCTCAGTCGCGAACCAAAAACCGTGCCCCAGGACGGACAGCACCGCTTGCAGGACATCACAACCCGCCAAGGTGGTCGCAAAACTCAGCATCACGTAGAGTAGCAGAAGTTCATCCTGCCGAAGTACCAGCCGCGGAGAAACCAGACGGAGCGGGGCGTTGATGACCAAAACGACGATCAAAATGAAAATCACGTTGGATAGCGGCACAACCCAAGTGGGGAAAGTGTAGCGCACCAATTCCATCTGGATGAGGAAATAGCAGTTGATTGGCGCGATGAGCAGGACAATCAGCAACACACGTGGCGTCAGTCCGGGTTGCTTATCGGTTAATTTTGTTTCCATACCTATCGGGCCCGGAGGCTGTGGAGCGGTATAATACCAGTGCGATACACACTGGGGTTCTGAGACGATTCAAAAGTCTGGTGTCGTAGTTTTGTATAGAAGGCGACACAGCTACCAACAAAAAAGCACCGACAGGAATTTTAGCCGGTGCTTTTGGGGAGAAGGCGATACCTTCTGGAGATACGTTTGTCTCCATCCATTACGCTTTCCTTACAATATGCCCAAGGGCGCGGTGTTTACCGCGTCCTTAGGCTCACAGTAGCTATCAACGCTCTGACTTTATCGTTCCCCAAGTTGTGGTTAACTTCTCGCCGGGTTGGACCGCGAGTGTTCCTTCTTCAAGGAAAATGGTCCACATGATGACCGGGTCTCCGATGACTTCATCGATTCCGAGTATCTCCACTTTGCCTTTATCGTAGGGCTGATTCGACTTATAGATAAAATACTCGGTTGTCGGATGGGGGGCGTCCAAAAACAGCGATTTGCCCGTATCTGTGAAGCCGTTTGTAAACCAACCTTTTGGATCTTGTCCCCGTTTTTCCGGCCTTTTGTGGCGGTTGTCCCACGCCGTGTATACAAAAGCCGGACGGTCAATTTCAAACGTTAATCGCAAATCCTGTCCCCCGGGACTATCAGCGGAGGTCCGAACTTGAGTTAACCCCAAAAATTCCTTTGGGATGCCCGTAATGGTATAGTCTCTATCATGAAAGAATTTATCACCTTCTGTCATTTCAGAGACCACATAGACGCCATTTTTATTATCTTCGACCTTTTTCACTTCCACCATCGCCGCATAAGTACGGACCAATGCGAAAAACGTCAAAGTGATTATTAAAAACGTGACACGTTTCATTTTGTAATCCTCCTTATCCTGTTGACCATCATAGAATAGCCGATCGGTTTCGGTTTTATAGCCACACCGACTGCCTCCGGTTTGATTCAAGAAGAGTCAATTTGATGTGATATGACGGAATGCCGCTCATAAGCAAAAGATGGTTTAGGGAACAATTGCCAGCAAAACGACAACGATTTGCTTCAGTTAGATTGCCATTTTGATATGACGCCTGTTAATCTTGAAAGTTTAGTGCCATGCCTCAATCTGGTCTAATGAATTCAACACTTCATCCCCAGTCTTTATCGCAAGTCCCAGATCTGCCCAGGCCTTGTAAACCCTCAAACTATCAGTAAGTGGTTGCTTTAAATCCAGCCGTGTTGAGTCGTTACAGCGGAACCAGACGTTTGATGGGTCCAGCCCACCGCGTTTTCAAGGAACACCTCTCGACCCGTAATCGCCGACTTCTCGGCGGCGAACATGATTTCCATAATAGAGCGACCCCACTCTCCGGATGTCGGTGGCTCGATGTTCTTTTCAATTGCCTCGCTAAATGCTTTCCACTCGTTGTGCATCTCGGCGGGTGGATCGTCGAATGGCACATCTTCCCACACATCGCCCTTCCCGACTTTGACAAACTTCTCCCCATGCTGACTGAATCGCAAAGAACCGTTAGCACAGATGACCTGGCATTCATAGTTCGGGGCACCGTCGGCATATCCAACCGCTACGGCGATTCCCGCCAGCCCATTCTTGTATCGAATGAAGGCGGTAGAGGAATCGTCACCCGCCTGGTAATGTGCCCGCGTTCCAATCGACGCCGACACAGACACCGCTTGCGACGCCATCACCCATGAGAGTCGGTCAACCACGTGAACACCATTTGTCAACCACATGCCGCCACCGTGATACCGGCTTCGGTACTGGGGACGACGACCCGAAAAATTCCAGTTCTTGGACATGTAGGACACCGCCGTAATCAGCGGGCCTAGTTCGCCCGAATCGAGGATTTCCTTCGCCTTCACACTCGTACCATAAAAGTGTTGTGTATACGCGACCATCAGCTTGACGTGGTTGGCCGCCGCCGCCGCAATCATGTTGTCGCACTGCTCCAAACTAATCGCCATCGGCTTTTCGACCAAAACATGCTTGCCAGCGTTGCAAGCGTCCACCGTAAGCTGGTGATGAAGTTGGTGGCCGAGTACGACTGCCACGGCGTCAATCTCGTCATCCTGCAAAAGTTCGGTGTGAGAGGCATACCCCTTAGGAATATTGTATTTATCCATATATTGACGCCGCTTTTCCTCGAAGAGGTCGGCGACTGCCACAACCTCGACGTTGTCCAATGTCGCAATCGCATCGCAATGCGCGCGGGCAATTCCGCCCAACCCGATAATTCCAACCTGTAATTTCTTCATGAGACTCTCCTTCAGCTTTCTTTGGGGACCAATTGAACACCTGGCCACTGATTGTCTCTTTCAGTAACATCAACCACAATGCCGTCCGGATCTTCAACTTTGAATTCCTTCGCCACAGACTTTTGGCCATCATAACGTTGCGAGCCATCCAGCCCTTCCCAGATGATTTTAAACCCAAGCTCTTCACACCGTTTCGCTGCCTGTTGCAGGTCTGGCACACGCACACCAATGTGGAGATAATCGAGCATCCCCCCGACGTGTTTGGGTCGATCTGGTCCGCGATGCTCAAAGACCCGGAAATTGTGGTATCCGTCAGTGAGATCATAGCAACCGTCCATTTTTGAACAAACGTTCAAACCAAGCGCATCACGCCAAAAGCGGATGCTTTTTTCGAGATTCGTCGTCCGTACACCAACATGCACAAGTGTTGTTGACATGATTTTCCTCCTGTGTAAATTTGTATTTTCTAACCCAATTCGTTCAATTTATCGCAGTTTGTAGCAGATCGGGGTGGTGACACCGTTCCAGTTTACGCCATGAATTGACGGGGTACAGCCGGTCATCAGGCTGCAATGGGACGCTTTTAACATTCGCTCATATCCTTTCTCAACCGCCTGGTATTTCCTCAATTCAGCAATCGTCATTGATACGGAAAGCATAAAGCCTGGCACGATTTAGGACAAAACGAAGCCGCAATGGTTGCCGGGCGTTAGCCAGAATACCATCCTTCCACCGGATGCAGTGTCGAATATGGTTGCCCGTTACTGGAACGCAATCGTCAATTGAAAATCCGGGTTGAGTTTGGCCATCACTCGACAACACCTCAACGCCTATCGAGCCATCTGTGGCGTCTGCATTGATTTGAAGATCTCCATTTGGAATGCGCAATGGGATGGTTTCGACCACGCCTCCGGTTGCGTCTGCATCCAGCGAGACGAAGCCATCCAATCGCCACGTCGCACGACCAATGGCTTTGTATCTTTCTTTGAGAGCAAGACCGTGAGTGTGTCGAGCACCAGTATAGTACCAGTGAATCCCCTCGGCATCAATAATTGGTTCGGTGGCCGTCCCCATAATCATACCCCCGTCGAACGCTCCGCTTTCTCCACGTGGCAATATAGGCGTTCGCTCCGCGTCGGGGTAGTGCCAGTTGAACCCATCACGGCTATAGACCAGGTGTGCGTCAATCGGACCATCAACCGGCATTTCATCTTTTGGTGCCCCCGGTCCAGTCACATATAACACCCCGGCGATGCCGATATGGATATTGTGGTAGCGAAAGCCTGACAT
>JADFGN010000619.1 GCA_022567695.1 Candidatus Poribacteria bacterium
CCGAGTCTCATTCGTACCTCCATTCGTAAAAAGAAAAATTGCGGTTGACAGTCAATAGATATGTAGCAGAATTTGCAAAAATGCGTGAGGTTCTTCCTCCCACCCAAAGGGTTCGGTTCTGAATTCATCAACGACTAAAGTCGTCACTACAAGACATCAAAACCTATTTCACAATGGACTACTCTTCAATCTTCAACTGTCCAGTTGAGTCAGTGAGTTCCTCAGCCATAACCTCAAGATTGTATCCTTCCTTGCGAATACGCAAGTCGTAGTAGAGCATCGTCGTTGTCGCAATCTTGAGCGGCTCGATGAGAAGCGGCAAAAGGATGGCAACGAATGCGGCAACAAAATACAGACCGAACAGATTCTTTAACAATGCGGGGAGTAAAAAGGCAATCATTACCACAGAGAACTGAATTGACGCTAACAACACGACGACAAGGAATGTTTTCCCAAAATAACCTTTGACGAGAGTACGGCCCCGCCTGAGCGCACCAATACCACCTTCTCCTTCGATCATCACGATAGGGGGAATCAAGCAAAACCAAACAGCGGTAACCGCGCCGGGGATCAAGCAAAGCATCAAACCAGCAGCCGTTATAATTGATGCGATAATCACTGCTCCAAGCAGTGGGAAAAGATTATCGGCAACCCGTAGGTACGATTCACCAATGCTAATCTCCCGATTCAGAAATCGCTCAGAAATTGCAATTGTTCCCGCAGCGGTCACAATCGATGACAGAAAAATCATGATTGCGGCATAAAGAAACATTGCCCCCATTGCTCCCGGTTCTGTTGTTGATTCCATCGCTTCATCCATGTTGTTTCCAAAGATGAATTGAGAGATTATCGACCCGATGATGAGAGGTGGGGCGACGATGCCGATTAACTTCAGAAAGTTCTCCTGGTAGAGGGCCATTGATCTGCGGAAGATCTCGGCAACCGTCATGGGCTGGATTCTGTCGTCGGGAAGGGTGTCGTTCATAATGGGTCACTCCGCGATAATCTGAGGCATGCATCAATTGTGCAGGACTGAGGCAACTCGCCGTTGAAAATCAACACAAAGACCTTCTCAATTTTGGGCTCGCTAAATAAGGAAGAAACGGGAATCCAGTTACTTGAACTGACTAAGGTATTCCCCAAGCTCTTCATCCCGTGGATCTAATTGATACGCATTCTCTAAGTAGCTTAAAGCAAGGTCTGTTCGACCGATTTTCATATACAGCGATCCAAGGTTGCGGTAGGCAGGGCTGTAGGTCGGTTTAATATCGGTCGAACGGATGTATGAGTTTCTTGCCTTCAATAGTAAATCTTTCGTTTTACCAACGAGTATATGAATCTCGGTATAATCTTTCCACGGTTGCGTCTCGATATACGCGCCAATTCCTTTTGCCTTTTCGATGATCGCTTCAGCGACTTCCGGTTTATCGGTTTTCAGCACGACGTAACCCGAACCGGTTTGATCAATGGCAGTATTAAGTTCCTGAAGGGCTTCTTTCTTCGTTTTCCCCGCCAGATCGCCGTCCCAGGCGGGCCAACTAGGCCCCGCGTATTCCAAACCAAATGCGTAATAGGTAGCACCAAGGTCATTATGCACTTCCGCATTTTCCGGACGCATCCTCAGTGCTTCTTCGTAAATCTGTATTGCTTGTTTATATTTTTTGGTATCGAAAGCAGCCTTCCCATGTTTCCGCATCAGCTTAAACTCTTCGCTTTCCAGGTTGAGACTTTCTCTATCCCGCCCATCCCCGCCCTTCTGCATGAAGGTGAATGTCACAAAGAGGACCAACCCAAGACATAGCACAATGATTGTTGGCAGTTGTATTTTCATATTCATTTACCTCTTGCATGATATATTGATCTATTCTCCAAAGGAGACCGATATTGCCATTGGATAATACACTACAAACCCCTATCGAATGACTAAGTTGCGCAATTCCCATCCTTTGCCATCCCTCTCGAAATAAAGCGTGAACCGTTGGCGGCGTCTCAACTGGCGTGTGATTCGCTTGAAATCGTCGAGCGAATTGGTTTTCAAATTGTTAATCTGATAGATTAGATCTCCGCGCTTCAGACCAAGTTCCGCAAATGTGCTACGCCGATCAATCTTTGTTACAAGAACACCTTGCCGTTCATACTTCTGAGCCGCTTTGCGGTTCAATTGTCTAACGGTAATCCCCCAATTACGTAAAGGATACGTCCACTGAAGCTCTTGAATCTTCAGTGACACGTTCCTACGCTTTTTGTCGCGAAACATTTGAAATGTCACCGTTTGATTTTTGCGTAACAGGCGAGTGATTGCACGGAAAGCAGTCGGATTAGGAACGGGTTGCTGATTAATGGATTGGATGACATCTCCTCGACGGATACCGGCTTCTTGCGCAGGACTCCCCTTCTCCACTGATGACACTAAAACTCCCATTCCTCCCTCTAAGCCCAGTTTTTCCTCCAATTCAGGTGTGAGTGCTTGTTCATCAATTCCGAGATAAGGTGGTACAATCGTGCCGTATTCGATCAGGGGATCGATGACCTGCTTTGCTATGTTGGCGGGAATGGCAAAGCCAATGCCTTGCGATCCCCCGCTCGTCGAGTAGATTGCCGTGTTGATGCCAATTAACTGCCCATAGAGGTTTACGAGCGGTCCACCACTGTTGCCAGGGTTAATTGACGCATCCGTTTGAATGAAATTTTGATAGAATCGCACTTCTGTTTTCAGCGTGCGGTCTGTGGCACTAATTACGCCGATGGTGACAGTCGGTTTCGGATTACCCACTGCTGAGGCAAACGGGTGACCTATGGCAATTGCCCACTCGCCAACCATCAGTTCATCAGAGTCTCCGAACTGGATGTCGGTCAGATCTGACGCATCGATTTTCAGTACGGCAAGATCTGACAGAAAATCCTGACCAATGATTTTGGCTTCGAATTCACGTCCATCCCATAGAATCACTTTTGTGATATCTGCGTTTTCAACCACATGGTGATTCGTCAGCACATAGCCCCTTCGATCAATGATGACGCCCGATCCAAGTCCGTGAAGCTCACGACGGCGAGGAATTTGAAATCCGAAATCAAAAAATGGTGACCAAAAGTCATCGAATGGGCTGACACTAACCTGCTCGATCCGAGTCGTACTGATATTGACAACCGCAGGGCTTGCCCGCTCAACCGCCTGAACGATTGCATTTCGTCGGGAATTTGAAACGCTATTTTGTAGCTCTGCTTTTGATTGCCCCAATCCCAATTGCGGCATTGAGATGACGGCGAGTAGGATGACCGCAATTCTTGTGAATACTCGATTGACATTATAACTCATGATCTTTGTGCCCACCTCTGCAACGTGTTATTTAAATGCGGTGTCATATCGTAGCGGAACAACTTGAACCATTTTTCTTTTCCTTGCGACTACCCTGATTTCCCACGGCGAGCTGCCAATTCCAGTGCCACGCGATATCCTTCCAAACCGATGTCGGTATCAAGAATTTCCTGAACCGCTTCGGAGGTGCGCCGTCGAGCGGGGAATTCGTCGGCGTTGGCGCAACGCAACGCTAATCTTGCTGACGCTGCACTTGCCTTGCGGAGATTTTCCAGCTCTACTTTCTCAAGCGTATCATACGCCGTGTGCCCAAACCCTCTGCCGGAAGGCCCAGCCTCCGGGTCGCCCATGTGCCCTGTCGGTATTCCCTTCAGGAAGAAAGGAAAGTGATCGGAGTATGGATGGATCTTTTGCCCGACGGGCATTTCGGCTGACATTTCCTTTCCCGCTTGACGAAAGAAAGACTCAAGCTCCGGCCATCGATGTATCACCACTCCTTTACGACTTGAACCACCCGCCGCGTCGAGGTTCAGCATGAAACGCACGTTGTCGAATTCATTCGCGTGTTGGTCTACGTAGCGAAACGCGCCCGTAAGTCCGATCTCCTCCGTACCGAAAGCGATGAATCGAACGGTGCGTTTGAGGTTGTTGGCAGCGTATTCTGACAACACTCGCGCGGCTTCCATCACAGAAACCATGCCGGACGCCGGATCGTGCGCGCCTTGAGAGATGTCGTGTCCGTCGTAGTGACAGCCGAGAATCACCATCTCATCGGAGTCTTCTATTCCCGGCAGATCTGCAACAACA
>JADFGN010000620.1 GCA_022567695.1 Candidatus Poribacteria bacterium
GGGAGAGGTTAAGAAGGGGGCCGGGGGGTTAGGTCTGATTGCATTCGGATGATAACTGAAAAACTCGTATACGGGCCCCTGCGAAAATAGGCTTTCAACGAAACTGTCCGCCCCTGAACTTGGTAAGGGGAGGGACTTGTAATGTTTTTCTGAAAGAGCATAGGAATGGTTTGGGGCTCGCTTCACACATCAAACAGATATTCCAACAGCCGATCAGCCTCTTGAAAATCGGAAATCATGATGTCCGCCCCGGCTCGGATTAACCGAAGGCGTTTATCCATATTCATATTGTAGATGTTATTTTCCGCCGATGCAACCCCAACAGCTATGGCGTCAATGGCTTTCGCATTTTCGATTTCCACATAGCCATCCCCGACGATCAGAAGTTCGCTCCCACTCAGGTTGAAATCCTTGAGAATTTTTTGGATGACCATCGCTTTAGAAAAGTTTGCATATGCCCGTAGTGCCCCGAAGATGCCGCCATCAAAATAATCCGCAACTCCGAGCAACTTTGCCTCATGCTCAACAAACTCAATATCTGTCCCGCTCGCGAGGTATAGCTTGACCTTCCGCTCACGAAGTCGTTGCAAAAATTCAAGTGACATAGGAACATGCAACGCTTCCGCTTTGATTTCTCCACGTTCTAACTTGGCGATCCGTTCATTCACGATGGGCAGAAGTCGGCGATTGTACTCATCTTTATAATCGAGCGGTTCTTTGGGCTGTCCGCCACGTTTTTTGACCTCCTCGCCGAGTTGCATCATCTGATAAATCGTCTGCTTACCGGTGAGCCCATCCACGTATTCAACAACGATTTTTTCGAGTTCCTCGCGCGTTTCGTTTGTCGATGTTTCCGCGAGGATAATGTCGACCATCATTGGAACCATGACGTTTTGCCAGCCATCGCGGATGAGCGAGATCGTTCCATCAAAGTCGAAGACCACGTGTCCAATTTTCCCTCTTTCAACTTCGTGGAAGATTTCAATTGCCGTGCCATCCAAAAAATAACTTTTGCGTTGTGTATCCATTCGCCCTTCCTTCTGCATTGGTATGCTAACTTCCTATGTAACCATTCAGGTGGGAGGGTGAGAGAGCTTCTCCGCCGAACTGTAGGCTTCGCGGAGCCTGCTCCGATCTATCGGAGAGCGTCGCCCTCCCATGACGCAACACGTTTCTCCGGTCTGCCGTCGACAAGGACGGGCTTCCTCTAAGTTGAGGGTTATCAACTATCCATCTCATGAGACCCAATCCTCAGAATCGAAGGCGACTAAAGAATTCCCTTTCCAATTCAATTGCCCCTGCTCTATCATTTTATCTACGACCTTCTCGACCTGTCGGCGCATATTCTCGCTAACGGCTTTGAAACCGAAAAGCCTGCAAGTCTCTTGGGGCAGATGCTCACGAGACATCCCCAAAGCATTGGAAATTACGTTTTTTATCGCGACCTCAATTTCCTCGGGAGCGATAAGCTCCAGTTTTCTTGATGTGGAAGGAAGTGTGCTGCGATCCCGCATGGTGACTGAATCCTGTGCTGTCCAGTAGAGGAATTTTCCTTTCCTCTGAATCTCCCCCGAACGCGCCGCATGCCCTGCGGCAGATTCAAGTGCATCGCGAATGCGATTCCCTAGCCGGTTTACCCCGACTGCGGTTGTGATGCGTCGAGCCATTTCGTCGAAATGTACCGGACTTTCTATCTCAACAACGCGCTTAATCCAGTCTGCCATACGTGACCGAAGAACTTGATGTAAATCGAGTTCATTGATAGAAATGGTTAGTTCAGCCAGTCTGTATTTCTCGGTGGAGGTGCTTTCCTGCGGTTCCGGTGTTGAGCGTTGGATAACGGCAGATTCAGCTTCTGGATCCTTAGTTTTAGCTACGGGGATTGATTGGGCACCAACGTGTGCCTTGGCAGCCTCTATTGCTTCGACTGTCTTTCTGAGTTCTCGATCTGGGGTTCTAAACCAATCGGTACTCCAGATGCGATGAATGCGCCAGCCCATCCCTTCGAGGACTTGCTGACGGAGTCGGTCGCGGTCACGGGCTGACCGCGCACTATGGTAAGTCGCACCGTCGCACTCGATGCCCAACAGATAACGCCCCGGACGTTTCTTGTCTTTTATAGCGAGGTCGATGAAGTATCCGGCGGAACCGATTTGATGATCGACAGAAAAGTCGAGTTCACGCAAAGCATCCGCAACCGCTTCCTCAAACGGGGAATCTGCCTCTCTACCCGTTGGCACAGGAATGTCAAGATCGCCGGTTTCCGCGTACTTCAAGTAGCGTTTGAGTGCCACGACGCCGCGTGCGTTGGTACGGCTTAGATCTAGGTCATCCGCCTTCAGATTGGTGAACACTTCACAACGTCGCCGTGCTCGTGTGATTAACACGTTCAAACGCCGCTCTCCACCGTCTTGGTTGAGCGGACCAAAATTCATGGTGAGTTTCCCATCAGCAGAGCGACCGTAGCCAATACTGATGAAGATGACATCCCGTTCATCCCCTTGCACGTTCTCCAGATTTTTGACGAAGAATGGTTCTTGTGGATGAGCATTGAAGAAGTGTTCACAAGATAAATTCTCTCGACGCAAAATTTCGAGTCGATCTTGGATGGCTTGCATCTGCGACATACTGAACGTTGCCACCCCTAGCGTTTGATTGGGGCGTGAACGGGCGTGTTCCATGACGGCTTCTACAACGATTCGGGCTTCTTCACGGTTTCTCCCACTCTTCCCGCGGTCGTATGTCGTGTTTGGCAGGTAGTGATAAACTAAACCAACCTCTTCCCTTGCTGCATCCGGACTTGGAAAGAGTTCGAGTTTGTTATCGTAAAATTCATAGTTCGACACGGCAATCAGCGATTCGTGTCGACTGCGATAATGCCAACGTAACATTCGCTGTGGCGCATTCTGGGCACAGAACAATCCCAAAACGCTTTCCATGTCGCTTGTCGTGCTTTCCGCTTCATCTTCGTCATCCTCTGCTGTTTTATCAAAGAACCGGCTTGGTGGAAGCTGGCGGCTGTCTCCAACAACGATCGCTTGTGTGCCCCGGATAATCGCCCCGAATGCATCGACCGGTTTGACCTGACTGGCTTCGTCGAAGATGACCCAATCAAAGTGAACGCTGTCGGGCGGCAGGAACGTCGCCACGGAGAGCGGGCTCATCATGAATATCGGCTTAATGGCTTGTATCGCATTTCCGGCCTGATGCATGAGTTGGCGGATTGGGAGATGACGCCGCTTTTTGGGAAATTCCTTCATCAGTACGCCTAACTGTCCGCCTGACGCGCCTTGCTTCGGCAGTTGTGTCCAGTGTTTTAAAGCCACCTGAGCCCGATTGCACTGAAGAGATAGGGCGTCTAATTCGCAGAATTTCTCTGCGACGTATTGATGGGTATCACTATCAAAACTCGCAAGGACGGGACGTTGTTGCATCGCTTTCTCGATCAGGGCACTGTACCAAGCGCGCTGGAGCAGGTCGGATAGAAACTGGCTGGCCTCCGTCCATTCACTTCCGACCTTTACAATCTCTGCAAAACCGTTCTGAATTAGTGCTTCCGCCAAATGGTTGTAGGAGACCATGTCCTGTAGTTTATCCGACTCGCCCTGCCAACGCTCAAGGATTTCCGCTTGCTTCGTGAAGGAACAGTCCACCAACCCACCATCTTCTCCAAAGCGCACCGTCTCGTCGAGTTGAATTTTTTCGATGAGAGTCTGAATTGCACGTTGTTGGACGTTTCGGTATTCTTCAACGGCTGAAACCGATGTTCTGAGTGTTTCGAGGTCCGGGTTTGATGCGAGAAAGTCAATCAGTTCTTCCGGCAATTCGGTCGTTTCTACCGATTGGTGCAAGACCTTCATATACTGAGCAATGGCCTGAAGTTTCGCCCAATTTGAAGATTCGCCCTGCCAGTGTGTTCCAAAAAGCTGTTTTCCGAGTTCGCCAATCTTCTCAAGACGAGGCTGTTCTCGTTGCACTTCGAGGATTGCATTGACGATGCGGAATTGGGCTTCGAGGGACTTTGGTAATGGTTGGGCACATAAACCCGCCAGTTCATTGCGAGCACGGCGGTACTTGCCCGAGAGAATGCGCCACCACTTGGG
>JADFGN010000621.1 GCA_022567695.1 Candidatus Poribacteria bacterium
GCGTGTCCACTTGCGTGGACATGAAGCTTACGTTGGATTGCGGATTTCGCGCACGCCACTTCACAGACGGGGGTACAAAACTGCGTCCCGGATTGGGACTTTGCATCCGCCCATTGCTGCGGCTATGGTATTGCTCGCTGGACTTCGGCCGTATGGGCTTTTTCTCGATCCCTTTTGCGGCGTGGGAACCATCGGGATTGAAGCCGCGCGGCTTGAACCTGAGATTAGCCCGACCGTCAGCGACATAGATGCCTCAATTGTTGCACTCGCTCGCGCCAATGGAAAGTCCGCAGGCCGGATGAATTTTGTGGTTGCCGATGCTGGGCGATTACCATTTGGTTACCGCTCAGTAGACCGCGTTGTCTGCAATCTACCTTGGGGCCGAACTGTCAAACAGCAAGGCACCTTGTCATCGGCTACGATGCCCTTTTGGCGTGAGATGGGTCGGATTCTACATTCGGAGAGTCGGGCGGTGGTTCTGTGTGAGGATGTTGAACCCACCGACGATCAGCTCCGGGACGCGGGATTGTGCCTTGTGTTACGCAACAAAATTAGCGTCTTTGGGCGATGGCCCACTTTATCCGTCTTGGTGTCGGACTCGCAACGGAACCCGACACCGATTGACGAATATGGAAAGTTCGGGGAGGCACTATCGGAGGGTTGGCAGAAAGAGTCGGCTTTGACTTTGCCTTAATTATTTGTTAGGCGGCATTGATAGAAACCCGAAACTTAGTTCCCAAACTGAACATAATAACCCAACAGAGCTATGAAATACTATTACCCAGAACACATTGCTGTTTATGAAAAAATAAAAAGAGAAGGACAAAAAGTCGCTTGGCGTGGAGCTGATTTCGAGCGTTTTCCATCGCGCGCTTTTCTTGAAAAAGCCTTGCCTCAACTGTGCTTTTCGGTGGATGGACCAGAAGTGTTGGAATATGGGTGTGGTACAGGTGCGAGTGCCTGTTTTTTAGCCAAACGAGGATTTAAGGTTGATGGAATGGATCTGATTCCAACAGCCATCGAATTGGCCAAGCGATTTGCCCAAGAGCAAAATCTGAATGTCTACTTTCAAGTGCAGGACATCTGCGAATTACCACACAAAGGTAAGACGTATGATATGATTGTGGATAGCTTCTGTCTGCAAAGCATCGTTACTGATGCAGATCGCAATAAAGTGTTTGCTGTTGTCCGTGCCCGATTAAAAGCAGAAGGATATTACCTGATTAGCACCGCTCTACTTGACGAAGATGCGTATTATCCTGAACAAACCGTTATTGATGTCGAAACAGGCATTGCTTATAACAGATATGGGGACGGGGATTTGCGTACTGAAACAGGCATCGTTTACATCCCTGTAGAAGACTCAGACGATTATCCAGACACAATCAAAATTGACAATCAATGGTATCTCCCTCATCGGAGACATCTGACGCTTGCGGATTTAAAATCGGAACTTGGGGCGGCTGGTTTTAGCGTGCTATACTGGGAGGGAGATAGAGCCCGTAGTGGACATATGATCTGTACATTAGATACGGTTACGGAAACACCCATAGAATATGGAGAATTGGTCACCGCCATTATGGTGAGCATTTGCTAGATGAACTGGCTATCGACTTGAAGAGACGTGTCGGTAGGGGTTTCACAAAGCGATATCTGGAGTTGTTCCGCCAGTTTTATCGATGCTATCCAATTGCGAAATCAGTGATTTCGAAATTGGGAATCACTTTGGCCGACCTGCCTAGCAGTTCAGCGCAGGAGGACTCTTTTACACTTGACTCGCAGAGATTAGAGGAGTTGATTCAATGAATAGAAATCGTCCTGAAACACATCCCGTTTTACGCTCACGGCTCAGGTTTGTAGAGCGACGGGTTGAGCAAACACGTCGTCGGCTTGAGAGGCAGGTTGACCATGCGCTCATCCCCCTCGATATCCAAGAAGATATCGGCATCTCCCAGATCAAAGGCGATGTGCTAATCGTCAGCAGGAACGACTATGTTCAACGGAAGGTTCGATATTTGGTTGAATCTGACGGATATCGATGTGACATTGCGGAGAGCGGTGACGAGGCAATTGGATTCTTAAAACTCGCCAAATATCGCATGGTGATTCTCGATCGGACTCGCCGAGGACGTTCGCAAGTTTTCCGATATATTCAGCGATATCTGAATCATGTCAAGGTGATTTCGATCGTGCGCGATGAAAGGCAGGGAAGAGAGTCGATGCTGTTGGGCGGATATAGCTTCCTGTTGCGTACTAACTTCGATTCTGCGCAGTTGAGTACCTGCCTGATGAGTTCCCTTCAAATGAATCACCGCGTCTGTTATCTGCTTGCACAAGGTGAGCCTTGCAACCGCTCCTGCATCGATAACTATGAATCGGACGACGACATTGATGAGATGGAATATGCAAATCCGGATTTTGCCCCGCCCGATGCGCTTCAGAGAGACGAGAAGCAAGCTGACTTCTTCGAGGAACTTCAGGAGATCGAAACTCATAGAGATACATCGAACGAACCGGGTTAGAAACCAGTGGCGTCGTTGTTGAGTGCGTCTAAATTGTCAATCCTCAATTTTAAAGGGAACGTATATGAGAGATGATGCAACTTCCGCGCGCATCCTTGATGGCTTAATCGCAGTTGTCACCGGAGCATCTCAAGGCTTAGGCTTGGGAATTACGGAACAACTCACCCGCGACGGTGCCTCTGTGATTATGGCAGACGTGCAACTTGAAAAAGCAAAAACTCAGGCAGAACGGTTGCGGGAGGACAGAAAGGATTCCGCTCCGACCGTGAAGGCAGCTCACTTGGACATCACCGATAGCACTGGCGTAACTGCGTTCTTTGATCAAATCGTCAACGAGTACGGGCGATTGGACATCTTGGTCAACAACGCTGGCGTTGGCCAGACAGTCACCCCGATCGTTGAGTTGAGCGATGCTGAGTGGGGGCGTGTGTTGAATGTCACTTTGACCGGGACGTTTTACTGTTGCCGTGCTGCCGGGGCAATCATGGAGCGTCAAGAGTCGGGATGCATTGTCAACGTCGCATCGATCAATGGGCAAAATCCAGCCGCCCTAGTTGCAGCTTACAACGTCGCTAAGGCAGGCGTGATCAGTCTGACCAAGACGTTGGCTCTGGAGTTAGCGGCTTATGGCGTGCGAGTCAATGCCGTGAGCCCGGGACCGGTTTACACCGAATTTAATAGAACGGTCATGGCGCAACGATGTCAGAGCCTAAAGATCACTGAAGAACAGATGATCGAGCGTATTCGTAGTGCGATTCCGCTGGGGCGGTGGGGACAGCCAATCGACATCGCTCAGAGCGTTGCTTTTCTTTGTAGCCCCGCGGCATCATGGATGACGGGTGAGGTACTCAGAGTCAGCGGGGGCATGGAAGGTGTGTCAGCCGCGCCACCAAAACGCCCTAAAAATTGAGGACTTCCGTTTATTCATTACCCGATAATGGTAACTGTTCAGGTGGGAGGGTGAGGCTCCTGTCGAACCAGAGGCTCCGCGGGAGCGTCGCACTCCCATGGCGAAATGGGTTATCAATCTTCTCTATAGACCCCCTGAACAGTTACTGCTAATGTTTCACCAAACTCATGAGAAAAAGGAGTAAACAATGTCTCGACTTTCCATTTCATCCTGGAGCTTACACCGTGCTCTAGGGCCAATGTACCGTCCAGCAGATGATGACTCAGGCGACCTTGTTCCCCACAAGGAAACGGCTGGTGAATTGAGTCTGCTTGAACTGCCTGCACGGGTTGCCCAGCTTGGTATTAAGACGCTGGAGATATGTCATTTTCACTTCCCGACTCTTGATGAGGATTATATTTCCGATTTACGGTCTGCCCTAAAAGAAGCTGATGTCGAACTTTTCAGCATTCTAGTAGACGCCGGGGATATTACCCATCCCGATTCAGCCAAGCGAGAGAAAGACCTGCAATGGATACGCGAGTGGCTAGAGGTCACAGCGAAATGTGGTGCGACGCATGCGCGTGTGATTGCCGGTGACGCCGATATCACTGTTGATAATGGTGATGCGCATGAACACGGCGTCATTCGCTTGAGTGCGAAAAATTTGCGTGAACTCGCTCGTTTT
>JADFGN010000622.1 GCA_022567695.1 Candidatus Poribacteria bacterium
ATGGGGTTAGAACGCCAAATCCCCATTGGATACCTGTGCATTGTTGTCCTGGCTTTTGAGATGAGCGATGAGGTTGTCGGCCATTACCGGGTTGATTCCCATAATCTCGCGGGTTGAGAACAACCGCTCAACAACGTCGAGCACTTGGTCTGGCTGCCACCTCATCCCGTTGCGCAGCTTCTTAATCTCCGCTAACTGCTCCTCGGTAATCACCCCGCCCCCCTGATTCGGCGTCATCTGTGCTTTGCTGGTCTCCGATTTTGTGGCGGCTTCACTCTCCGAGTACAGGTGAAGCCCGACACCCAGCAGTGTTGCACATTTCTTGATGCAGTCGCTGCCGGCGGCTTTGATGTCGTCACCGATGGCGATGTGTGTGCCGTTCTGCCTCGACTTGGTGAGTTGTGACGAACCGAATTGCATCTTGGTGATGCCCTCCGCCAAAAGTTTTCCCAACACAACCACTTCATTGTCAATCACTTCCCACGAGACCACCTCGAATGACCAGTTGTGGTCAAAGGCTTCGTTGAGCCGACGAATCACCGACGGTGTCTGAAGGTAATCGAGCATTTGCCCAGAACGTCCGGGTCGCTGCTTAATTAAGGCGTGTTCAAATTCGCGTTCTAAAATGCTAGTGTCCATCTTCGATACTCCTTTAAGTAAGAGAATTTTGAGAAAAGAGAATTTCGCCCCAATCACAAAACAGAATTTAATTTTTTTGACTTTGACCCTGCCAGTCGCATAAAATACAGGAAAGTATTTATAGGAGCGAAGAGATTATCATAATTGAAATGGAGGGAAAAATCATGGCTGAGAACGCAACAATTCAACAGATAGTCAAGCAATTGGATAGCCTTCCCTCTGATCTTCAGAAAAGGGTCTATGATTTTACGGTAGAACTTTCTCATTCTCGTCCAAAGGGTACCCCCGGCAAGGATCTGCTTCAGTTTGCAGGTACCATTGAGTCTGATGATATTGAAGTGATGAAACAAGCTATTGAGGAGGGGTGTGAACAGGTTAATGCCGATGAATGGTAGATTTCTGACGGACACAAACATCATCATTGCACTGTTTGCCCAAGATTTGGCGGTACAGCGGCGTCTGAAAGCGGCAGAGGAAGTTTTCTTGGCATCACCTGTACTGGGTGAACTCTACTTTGGTGCCCGTAAATCCAATCGTGTTTTCGAGAATGTGGCACGAATTGACCAACTCGCACAACGGAGTTCGATTCTCCACTGTGACCTCGAAACCGCGAAATGGTATGGAATCATCAAGAATGAATTACGGACAAAAGGTCGGCCGATTCCAGAAAACGACATTTGGATTGCTGCGATAGCTTTTCAGCATGAGTTAATTTTGGTCACGCGAGATTCCCATTTTGATGCGATTGATGACTTGCACGTTCAGCGGTGGTAGAATCCGATACAAAAAAAAACCGAAAACCACTTTATAGCGATTGAGGGTAAATGTGGTTTCCAACGCCGTTTTTACCACAACAGTTCCAGGAGCAAACGGAGCATTTCCTGACCCAAGCGGCTCAAATCCTCTAACTCAATATACCGGTCAAAGTAGTGGCTCATGAGTTTCGTGTTGATGCCAACTCCAGCTAGATAGATGCCTTGAGCCTTCACTTTTGCCATGGCCCGCTCCAAACGGTATTCGGACTCAATCCCATCAACATCCGTGACCACTAAGAGGATTTTCTTCCGCTCACTTCGAGCCTGCAACTGACGCATGCCGAAAGGAATCTGTTCAGAAGTGAACGTTCCACCCAACGCCCTCACATTGACCATTCGGGTCCTAACCGCCGGATAGGACTCTGAAAAGGTTTTGACGATGTATCTCGCGAGCACCTCTTCTGTGGTATAGCCAGTGATGGCAAACGGGATATCGAGCTTATGTAGTACCTCGCCTAAGACGGCGACCGCTTTTTTCGCATCATCCATTCTGCCGCCTGCCATCGAACCGCTTTGGTCCAAAAGAATGGAAAAAACCAGGCTTGTGGGGTCGGGGTCAATCCGATTCGCGTCCATGCGATGGAGTTGTTTGAAGATAGCGGTTTCATCAGTCGCTATTTTCCACAGCGTGCTCGAGTCCACAACACCGCTCGTTTGACCGCGCTTATAGGCAGTCCTTCGCTTGCGGGTACGACGTTTTTCCATCAGTCGATGAATCTCAGCAATCAGATAATGCTGTTGGGAGAGAAGGGTACCAATCAGAATCTGATATTCATCAAAAGGGGCGCTATTCAGAGTGAAAAGCGTCTCTTGTTCGGGAACCACACCGTCAAGATAGTTGATATAGTCTTCTAACTCGACCACCCCTCGTGTCGGAATCGCGTTTGATTTGACCTGTTCTTCAATCTGGTCCGGGATGGATACAAACCCCCTGCGGCTTCCCTTCGGGTGGGAACAAGACCCCTTCGGGTGGGAGGAAGAACCTCGCGCACTTTTTCCTGAGGCCGTATCCGTCTTAGGGCAGTCAGAAGGGAATAGCCCAATAATCTTGGCAAACACCGTTTTAGAGATATTCAAGACGCCGAAACTGTTTTGAGTTTTCACCGCCTCTTGTATCTCATAGGATAGGTCATCCAAGCAGGTGTTGGCTTCTGCTGTAAACAGCCACGTGTCAAAGCCCCTGCCCCGCAGGTATAACCCGTGCAAGACCTGTTCATGTAAAGGCATCTTTTCCACATCCCAATCTGCCAGAATCTCAAGCACATTTTCCTGAAAATCTTGCGTGAGCCCCTCAAACCGTTGTATCATCAATTCCTCGATGCGGGCATCCTCTAGTGCATTGAGAATATCGCCCAGATGGAGACTCGTTTTGTTCGCTTCTGCTTTGAGATTCATTTCGGAGAACAGGTCATGTCCGGATTCGTGAGCGACCAGGAATTTGGCACGCAAAAACGCTTTCGGAGAATCGTTGAGTGCGGGGATAAACATCTCATTGGTGGTAATCGAAGGCGTGACGCCTTCCAAAAAATGGACTTTCAGTTCAAAATTCTGCGTCATCAATCGTGCAAATGACCGGAGTCGGTCTTCAATATGTGCGGTTTGCATGGTATAAAAACCTCCCTAGAAATAGATGTTGCCCTCCCCCAACGTCTCTGGAGAAGGGCTGGTTCGTCACAAACACAATCCAGAATCAGATTGAATTATTTGAATATAGCGTGGTACAAGTCAAGCGCCTTCTGCTTATCGATCTGGCTCATCTTGCCAAAGATTGTCACTTGGGCAGCTGTTTCGAGGGGAAACACTTTCGCTTTCTTCGCCCATGAGAGCAGGCTTCTGGTCGTCACCGTCGTGAAAAGCTCTCCTTTTTGCATTCCCTCGCGGACGTGATTGGCAAACTTCACCATCTTGATAACAATCCCTTCATCGCAGTACCTGCTTTTGTCCATAATCATAACCACCTCTAAATCCGGTTTCAGATAGTCGAGATGTACGACGGTATCAAACCGGTCCATGAACTCAAAACTGAACGATTCGATGCCCTTGTAGATGGGATTATCAGGTGGGTTCATGGTGCAAATCAGCCGAAAGTCGTTGTGGGCCTTGACAATGCGGGGTTCACCTGCCACAGTGATGGTCAGTTTCTTGGTATCCAAAAGCTCATTGAGGACTTTCAGCACGCCGGGGTCAATCGAATTGAGTTCATCAATCAAAAGCCAGTAACCGCGTCGCATCGCCTCCGGAATCACGCCGTTCTTCCAGACCGTGTTGCCGTTTACGACGGTCATTGAACCCAACAGGTTCTCAACGGTCATTTCAACGTGAGCAGACGGCGCCATCAGCGGAGTGAAAGTCTGCTGCGCCAGGTAATAGATGAGCATGCTCTTGCCAACGCCACTATCGCCAATCAAGAGCAAAGGCTCATTGTGTTGTAAGGCATAAAAAACCATCTCGGCTTCATTGGGAAGAAGATGGGTGTGCCCCGATGGGATTAAGGGATTGGCGGTCTTATTGCGTTTGGTCAATTTTTGCGAACCATAAGTCAAGGCCAGAGGATTATCGTGGGTTAATACCGGTTGTGATGCAGTTTGCCCGCTTAAGTCAAAGGCAACCTTTTGTATTCGCAAAGGATAACGGCTT
>JADFGN010000081.1 GCA_022567695.1 Candidatus Poribacteria bacterium
ATACAGCATACTGCCGGGGAAAATGCTTCAGTTTTGAACCTAACCAAACTTTAATAACTTTCTTTCATCATTTATACAGTTGCGACCGTTATTATACCTAACTCCAAATGGAAATGCAAGCCGACATTGGGTTTGGCAGGAATTTGAAATCAGATAAATCTATTCCATTGAATCCGCAATCCCTTCAACTCATCATTTGATTTTTGGGATATCTAAAACAGGTCCTGTGGAGGCGGTTAAGGGAGAAGTTTTGGAGTTGACGATGGTTTCAAACTGCCACGCTGAACTTCACATACCCACACCACCCACAATCCTTACTCGACTCATCCGGCGTCTCACCTCGTAGCACGGGCAACACTTCGCCGTATACGCTTTGACGCGCTCGCCCTTCTCCACTTCATGCCACTGTAACCCACCCACAATACCCGCTGCCTGTAGCGAGTTGTTGCCGAACCGATAGCCGCCTAGATGCTTGATGGGCGGATAGCGGGGAGCTTTGGCATTTTCCCGTTGACAAAAGGTCGTTCTTGTTGCAAGATAGGGACGATCACATCCATTCAACGTTGCAATCTTTGTCCAAAATCTGGAGATGACTCATGCTTTTGCCGCAAACCCGACTTCTCGGATTTGTCCTGCTCTGCTTCTGCTGGGTGACCTTTGCTGGATATGCCCAAGATAAGCAAGTCAGCATCTCTGGCACACTACTGATGCTCGATGATAAAACGCCGCATGTGGCGTGTGTCGTTCAAGTTGTCATCCCTTCCGCCACTGGTGATGAACCAACAGTGGTTGCCACGACGTTGAGTGATGAGAGTGGAAAATACCAATTCACTGAAAATTAGTTAAACAGGGACAGTATCAGGTCAAATGCTATACTATCAAAGGATATGTCTATTATCGAGAACACGAAAACACTGTAGAGACATCATCTGCAACGTTTTTACAAGTCGAACGTGACAGGACGTTTTCTGGCATCGACTTCCACTTTGCCCCTTTCAAAAAGGGGACGTGGAAAAACTACACTTTCATCGCTGATGGATTGGCGCATAATAGGGTTCGTGCTGTCTATCAAGACTCCGAAGGGGTGATGTGGTTTGGGACATGGGATGGTGGCGTTTCACGGTATGACGGAAAGGCGTTTGTGAACTTCACCACCGCTGATGGATTGGCGCATAATAGGGTTCGTGCTGTCTATCAAGACTCCGAAGGGGTGATGTGGTTTGGGACATATGGAGGTGGCGTTTCGCGGTATGATGGGAACACATGGACATCATTGGATACGCGGGAGGGATTAGCAGGAAACAGTTTGGGAGGTATTCACCAAGATTCAGACGGTTCATTATGGTTTACGACCGACGGCGGCGTAACACGCTATCGTCAGAGTACCACCTCACCAAGCGTTCGCATCGTCTCAGTAAAGACAGACAGGACGTACACCAATCTCCGAACAATTCCACCGATTACAACGGGTCACCGTGTGACTATCAAATACAGCGCCCTTGATTTCAAAACCCTTCCTGAAAAACAGCAGTATCAGGTTCGTATCAAAGAACTTGATTCCGATTGGCGCAAACCCACGAAAGCGGATACTTTCGACATCATCTTTGACGAAGCGGGTACCTACACTTTTGAAGTCCGAGCCATTGACCGCGACCTCAACTACTCCGAACTTGCTTCTCTCACACTCCACGTCAAACGACCATGGTGGGTATTTGTCCTTTTGGGAACGATTGGCATTAGCATTCCGCTTATCGTCCTTGGGTTTTATTTCGGAAAACGGTTGCAAACCCAACGCGCCATCGCCCAACAATTCAACCCCTACATCGTCGGTCGCGTCGTTGGCGAGGATCTCTTCTACGGTAGAAGCGACCTCATCACCGACATCGAACGGACACTGGCGAATAACTGCTTCCTGCTCTACGGCGAACGACGTATCGGCAAGACCAGTCTCCAGCATCAACTTAGAGAACGCCTCTCAAACGCCGACGATCCCACCTATCGCTTCATCCCCGCCTACATTGACCTGCAAGGCGTCGCCGAAGACGATTTCTTCCGCACCATTGCGGCGGGCATCGTTGACGCCGTAGGGGCGAGGCATGCCTCGCCCCTACCTTCGTTGCGCCTGACCGACGACGATCTGTCAGATCACCGATACAGTTACCGCGACCTCAACCGCGATCTGCGAACCGTCATCAACCACCTCAAAGAAGGCGAAATTAAGACCATCAAACTCGTGTTGCTGATGGATGAAGTCGATACGCTCAACACCTACAGCCTGCGAACCAACCTCAATCTACGGGGGTTGTTCATGGGACCGCTGAAAGAGAATCTCGTGCTGGTGATGAGTGGGCTTTTCCTGAAGATGGATTGGAGCACCGAAGGGGGCGGCAGCCCGCCGTTTAACTTCCTCTCGCGAGAGATTGAAATCCAACCCCTCGACGAAGAAAACGCCCGGAAGTTAATTTTTGAACCGGTCAAGGGCTTCTATACTTATGAACCGAAGGCGATTGACTTGATTCTCGAATACAGCGAGTTGCGTCCATTCACCATTCAAGGCTTTTGCTTGCGGGCGGTCAATCGGGTTCTTGCCGATGGTCGGACGAAGATTACGGTGTCTGACATTGAAGGGATTAAGGATTCGGTGCTGGCCGAAGTCCAATCGATACGTGGGGACAGAGCGGGCACATCGCTGCCGTCGAGCCTGAATGAAGCTTTGGCATTGCTTCATGAAGAAAAATCACGGGTTGAGGAACTTGAAGCGGAAATTGAGCAGCTACGCGAGGCGGCGGCGTAGTTGGGAGATTTGAATGTCGTTTTTCACCAGCAACGCATATTATTTTTTCGCACTTCGCATTTCGCATTTTAGGTTCACGAATGAATTTCCACAAAACTCTTGACATACCCGGAGCCAATTCCGTCCGAACTCCCCGCTACGCGGGATCCAAAGCGACTTGCGAGTTCGGCTACGGGCCCCTACTTCACACTGCAGTATATCAAATCCCCATCTTCCACTATCAACGATTTGTAAAGATGCGTGTTTATGGTCAAGCATGCCAACAATCGGCAATTGTGTCGCAAACGGATAGTCCGTCACATCCGTGGGCGCATGCGTTAACGTATACACGAGCGCCGATTTACCGCTATTTGTCAAACCAACAAAGCACACTTGCCCATCCCCCTGCCGCTTAATGTGGAATGGATCTTGTTTGCCCCGCGCCGACCTGACCGACTCGGTTCTCTCTAACTTCCTTAGAATTTTTAGGAGCCGTTGTTTCAAATCCCAATATGGTCCTCTCCACTCATCTGGCCAATCGTTTAAGTGGCTGTGGAGTATGGCAATCTGTTCAGGGTTCGACCGGTTCTTCATTTCCTTTTGGATTTTCACCCATAAATCTTTCGCGGCGAGTGGCATGATAAGTGGTTCCTTCCGTAATGAAACAATAGCTCATCTGCTACGGTCACATGCTTCAGCAAATACTCGAAGATGATTTTCGCCGAGAATCTTCCGTATTGCTTCCGGTGCGTAATTCCGCTGAGCAAGCCCTTCCGTAATTTTGGGATACTCCGTTGCATCTTTGAGGAGATCGCCCCCGCCATCAAAATCAGACCCGATACCAACGTGATCGACACCGACCAAATTGGCAATATGGTCGATGTGATCGAGAAGGCGAGCAAGTGAAGGGGTACGTTCGTCTATGAATGAGGGAACAAATGTGACACCAATTACAGCGCCGTTTTCGGCAAGGCATTTTATCTGCTCATCGCTTAAGTTACGCGGGTGATCACAGATTGCCTGACTGTTGCTGTGAGAGGCAATCACGGGGCGCGTGGTTGTTTCAAGCACATCCCAAAAGCCTCTCTCACTGATGTGAGAGACATCGACGAGCATGCCAAGTCTATTCATTTCTTGCACAAGTTGTACACCAAACCGTGTGAGGCCACCGTTGCTCCGTTCCTCAGCGTTTCCTGCAGCTGCCCATGTGTTGAGATTATGAGTGAGTCCAATCGAACGAACGCCGATTGCGTGAAGCATTCGTAAAACATTCAAGCTTCGCTCGACGCCCTCGCTATTTTCGATAACAAGAATTGCGGCGAGTTTGCCTTCTGCCTTTGCTTGGCGGATGTCGTCCGCAGTTTTGGCAATGCGGATTTCATCACAATGTGCTTCGATTTCAGCAGCAAAAAAGCCGAAGGCATCTAAGGCATAGGCGAGATGGTTTTTCCATGCGCGCGTCACATCGACGGCAAAAAATGCGGCATCAATGCCACCTTGACGCATCTTCGGCAGATTGATTTGAACTTCGCTCTGCCGTGAGGCCACGTCCAATGGACCACGTAAGTATGCCACTGTTCCGCTGTGGCTTGAATGATGAGAGCGTGCTTCGTCTGAAATGCTGATGTTTCCTCGACGAATGTGAGAGACAATCGTATCGTTGTGGGAGTCAATGACAAGCGCGTCTTCGTGAAGAGAGGTGGTTGATGAGTCTGATGTCATTGCTATTATGACCTCCTTTTAATTTTTTCTATGGCAGATGGTGTTCTATTTTTCGGAGCAAATTCTGTTTTATACGACCTTTTCACTTAGCCGATCCTAAAACCTCTCCCCCGGCCCCTCTCCTGCGAGGGGAGGGGAGAAACTCCCCCTTCCCTCTTTCCCCCCTCTCTGTTTCGGAGAGGGGCCGGGGGAGAGGTTAAGAAGGGGGCCGGGGGGTTAGGTCTAATTGCATTCGGATGATAACTGAAAAACTCGTATATTTTACAGGTTCATCGCTTTCGATGTTCCATCTGGGTCAAGGCAATCTGAGCGAAACGGCGCGTGGCGGCATCGTCGTCATTTAGTGCTTCCGTGAGTTGTGGAGCAGCACGCCGCCCAAAGTTCAACAGCGCACGTACCGAAACCCGGCGAACGTTGGATTCCTTGTCACCCAATCTTAAAATTAATGCGGGAATTATCGTATCGGCCGGTGCACCAATCTCCCCCAACACATACGCTACGTGCAGACGAATATCGGCTTTCTCATCTTTGAGGGCTTCAATCAAGAAACGCACGGCAGGTTTGCCGATATCCGCCAATGCCATAGAAGCCACGACACCCACATTCTCACTTGCATCACCCAATGCCCCAATGAGCGCAGGCACAATTCTATTGATCGGTCTGCCGATCTCGCTCAATTTCCAGACCACACTTGCCCGAAGGGATGGATTCTCATGACGTAATGCTGCTATCAATGCTTCAACGGCAGGTTCACCGATCTGTCCTAGTGCCTTCGTTGCCTGCGCACGAACCTGAGCATCCTCCGCACCGAGTTGCGCGATCAGCTGGTGTATTTTCTGTTCCTGCGATTCACAAGCAACGAGAGCCAGTGTTAGAATGTAAAATGACACCAAAAGGACGCATCCTAATTTTGCCATCAGATAAGCCTCTCCCCTCAATGTGTGGTATAATTTATGAACTCAGCAAGTTTCAATCTGGCTCCTGTACTTAAACTATACGATGATTTTCTGTGCGGCAGTATACAATAGAATTCACAATGGGTCAAGCGTTTAAAATACCGAAAAGGAAGTCGATGACATTTATGGACAAAGAGTTGGAGTGCAAAACTTGTTCTGCATAAGGCTGAGCAAGACAAGTCCCCGCTGTGCGGGATTAAGAAACTTGCATTCCAAATGTACAATTTGTTTGTGAAAATCTAGATAGAGTATAAAATGAAGAACAATCATACCGCGAGAATCGCAGAGGAGCTCAAACTCAGAACTCAGCAAGTGCATCAAACCCTACAGTTGCTAGCGGATGGTGCAACCGTGCCGTTCATCGCCCGGTATCGAAAAGAGGCGACGGGTGGATTGGATGAAGTTGAGGCCATCACGATTCGTGACCGTTTCGACCAACTTCAGGAATTGCAGAAGCGTCGAGAGTCGATTCTGACATCATTGACAGAGGGACATCATCTCACAGAAGAATTAAAAGCTAAAGTGCTGGCGGCTGAAACGGTGGCAGCACTTTTAGACATCTACCTTCCATATCGTCCAAAACGTCGGACTCGTGCGCTTATCGCAAAAGAAAAGGGACTTGAGCCGCTTGCAAAAGTCATCTTCGGCCAGCGCAACGTTGAGCCATTCATGGAGGCGGAGAAGTTCATCAATCCTGACAAAGGTATTGAACAGGTTGACGATGCTTTGGCTGGCGCACGGGATATTATTGCCGAATGGGTGAACGAAGACGCCGTCGCGAGAGGCAAACTCCGTAAACTTTTCGTACGAAAAGCAATGCTGACGTCGAAGGTGATTAAAGGAAAAGAGATAGAAGGCATCAAGTACAAAGATTACTACGATTGGGAAGAACCACTCGCCAAGGCACCATCGCACCGAATTCTCGCGATTCTGCGCGGAGCGAATGAAGGTATTTTAAACTTCCACATTCTCCCAGCCGATCAGGAAGCACTTGCCATCTTAGACCGTCAATTTATCAAAGCGGATAGTTCAGCAACACAGCAAGTTCGGCTTGCAATACAGGATGGATACAAGCGGCTGATTGCGCCTTCGTTGGAAACGGAAATGCGTCAGGACGCCAAAAAACGCGCCGACGAGGCAGCCATCCAGGTATTTGCAGAAAACTTGCGAAATCTGCTACTTGCTCCGCCATTCGGACAGAAATTTGTGCTTGCCATTGACCCCGGACTCCGCACCGGCTGCAAGGTGGTTTGCCTCGACGCGAGCGGGCAACTTTTGCACACCGACACCATTTATCCGCTTGCACCACACAATCGCACGGAGGAATCCGCGCTGAAGCTGAAAACGCTCATTGATCAACACAACGTTGAAGTCGTTGCCATCGGTAACGGGACAGGCGGGCGTGAAGCACAAGCGTTCTGCAAAGGCATTGATTTTGGGCGAAAAGTGTCTGTCGTACTTGTCAATGAAAGCGGTGCATCGGTGTATTCGGCGTCCGAAGCGGGGCGCGAAGAATTTCCAGATTATGATATCACAGTTCGGGGAACAGTTTCTATTGGGAGGCGTCTGATGGACCCGCTCTCCGAGTTGGTCAAAATCGATCCGAAATCAATCGGCGTTGGACAATACCAGCACGACGTTGATCAAAAGGCATTGAAAAAGTCGCTCGATGATGTGGTCGCTAGTTGCGTCAACGCTGTCGGTGTGGCGGTGAATACCGCAAGCAAGCAACTTTTAAGCTACATATCGGGGCTTTCACCACGGTTGGCGGCAAATTTCGTTGCCCATCGAAATGCACATGGAAAATTCAATTCACGGCAAGATCTGATGAAGGTGGCGGGAATGGGGCCAAAAACCTTTGAGCAAGCGGCTGGCTTTTTGCGTATTGACGGGGCTGCTAACCCACTCGATGCCTCCGCCGTTCACCCGGAAAGCTACCCAGTCGTAGAAAGGATGGCGAGGGATATGAATTGCTCGGTGTCCGACTTAATTCAAGATGCCAAACGCCGCGGAAAAATCAACCTGGAACAGTATGTGACAGAAACTGTGGGCATCCCGACGTTAACAGACATCATCGACGAACTCGCTAAACCGGGGCGCGACCCGCGAGAGCCATTCGACCTATTTACCTTTACCGAAGGGATTAACGCCATCACCGATTTGCGAGTCGGTATGAAACTTGCGGGAGTCGTGACCAATGTAACCGCTTTTGGTGCGTTTGTCGACATCGGCATCCATCGAGATGGGCTGGTTCACATCAGCGAGTTATCAGACCGCTACGTTCGTGACCCGCACGAGGTCGTCAATGTCCATCAGCAGGTCACAGTGACTGTGATTGGAATTGAAATCGAGCGCGAGCGCATTTCGTTGTCGATGCGTTAAAGGGCGAGTTTTCTGCTGTGCTTCGTTGACATCTGCGAGCAGGCGGTTTTGCATGTCTCAATCTAAGCGGATACGATGGGCGTCAACCACTTTGGAGTTTAGCTCAACCCCCAATCCCGGTCGGTTGTTCACTCGGATGCGGCCATGCCGAATCGCCTCAGGCGGCGAGATTAGCTCGTGTCTCCATGGTACTTCGCCCCACCCGTACTCCAGAATCAGAAATTCAGGTAGCGTGAGCATCGCGTGTACGCCTGCAGCAATCGAAACGGGACCTGAAGGTCCGTGAGGCGCCGTAGGAATACCCCATCCGGCTGCCATATCCCCAACCTTCTTCAATTCTCCGATGCCGCCGACAATCTTGACATCCGGCATCACCACGTGCATGCTCCTCTGTTCAAATACCTCTGTGAACCCCTGTCGTAGCGCCCGACCTTCTCCCCCGGCGATTCGCAATCCACATTGTTCCTTCACGGCCACACAACCTGCCATATCGGATTCCGGCGTCGGTTGTTCAAACCAGAATAGGTTCAAGTTTCGCATTGCATCGGCAACCTCAAGCGCACCTTTCACTGTGAAGTGGCTGTGGCAGTCCACCAGTAGGTCTATGTCTGGACCGATTGCATCACGCACGGCTCGCATACAAGTAATGCCTTGCTGCGCCTCTCTAGCACTGTCGACCGCTCTGGGCAACCCGTCAAATGGCGCGAGTTTTACGGCATCGAACCCTTGTTCGACGGCGGCGGCGGCATTTTTGGCAAACCCTTGGGGTGTCCGATTTGTGGTTGCTCGGTTGATGTTGGCATAGAGCCGGATTTCCTCCCGACATCTCCCGCCCAAAAGGGTGTAAACGGGAGCACCTAGCGACTTGCCCAGAATGTCCCAAAGTGCTTGCTCAATTGCACTCAAAGCACAGATACGATTCTGATTGGGCGACTTGAAAGCGGCGACAAGCTGTTCAATTTGTCGAGGGTCTCGTCCCTTGATTCCATCCGCTAACTCGCGGACAGCGGCGACCCCATCCCCGTAGTTTCTTCCTGCCCTCAACTCACCAAGTCCACGAAGCCCTTCGTCCGTTAAAACGTGCACAAAAATCCAGTCGCCCCGGTGATTCACGTGTACGGCATCCAACTCCACACCCGTAATCTTCATGCGTATCTCCTTCCTGCAGATTTAGCGACATCACTCGCTTGAATAACATTTTTGCTTCTCAAACAGGGATGGTTCATTTCACGGTTGAGTAGGGGCGAGGCATGCCTCGCCCCTACTTTCCAACATAACAACTCACAAGATGCAATCGATACAAGATACAAGATGCCAATGACCTGATGGATGTGGTCCTACGGATGGTGGGATGTGCGAGGTTCTTCCTCACATGCGTAGCAAGAACCCATCGCATATCTTGAATCCTGTAGCCCTTTGGAATTCTAAATAATTATCGGCATTTTCATCCCAAAGTGTCAACTCGTTTCTGAACCATGCCTGATTTTCAACATGAAACCGGAAGAGTTTTCAGATGGATATTATCTCACAAGTGGCATCTGCAATGCAAACGGTATTGACAACAGAGTGTGATATACTGGCTCGAACAAAAGGGTTCATCAAACGCCAAAGAAAACTGACGGGATGCCAATTCGTTCAAACCTTGGTCTTTGGGAGGCTTTCCAATCCACAGGAGACGTTGGAAGAATTGGCACAGACCGCAGCGACAGTAGGTGCTTTCCTTTGCGACACCGATACTCGCGCATCGAAGTGACTTCAACTTTTCTTTCAACGTTTCGTCAAAACTTGCATCAGGTCGGACTCAGAACATATTCCAAAGATTTTCGATGATTATTTAGCTTTCTACGCTCTAACTGATTTTGGGGCGTTTTTTTTATCGCATTGGGCTTGGCTTATGAATCCTTACAAGGTTCACCCACTAGCCTTCATAGAATTCCACTTCCGGGTGAAATATCGGTTCAGAACCCGGTGGCCGGTTGTCAAAAATCACTGAAAAACGAAGGGAGCAGAATTTGTGACCCATGATTTAACACGCCACTTCTTTTGGGTGATTTGCTTTTTTTTATGTCCCCTCATAGTAAGTGCAAACTCGGGAACAATCAGCCCCTCCGGGCGGCAGGAAGGAGTCAACGCATATCAAGCAGAAGCCTACCGGACTTTCGAGAACATCGAGATTGACGGCGAGCTAAATGAGCCTGACTGGCAAAACGCCAAACCGATTAATAAATTTATCCAAGTGGAACCGGATGCCGGGGAACCGATGACGCAACCAACGGAAGTCCGTATCCTTTACGATGCGGAAAACATCTACTTCGGTTTTACCTGTTTTGATTCAGACATCTCCAGACTGGTCGCCAACGAGATGCGGCGTGACGCGCGGGACCTGCACAATAACGACAACGTGTTTCTCATTCTCGACACCTACAATGACAGACGCACGGGCTTTGCTTTCCGTGTCAATGCACTGGGAGCTGTACAAGACACCGCGGTGACCAATAGTGGGGATGGTTTCAATCGGGATTGGGATGCGGTTGTGGATTGTCGAAGCCAAATTTATACTGATCGCTGGACTGCTGAAATTGCCATTCCCTTCAGCCAACTCCGTTTCAAGAAAAATGAGAAAATGACGTGGGGGCTGAATCTGGCGCGAGGCATTCGGCGAAATAACGAGGAGGCAACATGGGCACCGGTTCCTTCGTCGTACGGTGGTCGGGCGAAATACCGTACCGCCTATCTAGGCGATCTGGTGGGGTTACAAGGCATTACGCCCAAAAGACATCTGGAATTACTGCCTTATGTTTTGCCCGGCGTAAGTCGAGCCGAAGAGGGTGATGATACAAACGGGGAATTTGAAGTTGGCTTAGACCTCAAGTACGGTCTCACCTCAAATCTCATCGCTGACCTTACCGTAAACACCGACTTCGCGCAAGTTGAAGCTGACGAGGAACAGGTTAATCTGACCCGCTTCAGCCTGTTCTTTCCTGAGAAACGGTCGTTCTTTTTGGAAGGCGCAGGGCTTTTCGATGTCGGGATTCCACGCTCAAGCTTCCGTCGTCCACCCCCACTTCTGCTTTTCTATAGCCGTCGGATAGGAATCGAAGAAGGTCGCGCGATTCCGATTCTCGGGGGTGGTAAAATCACGGGCAAAGTGGGATCTTACGGGGTAGGTTTTCTCAATGTGTTGACGGACGAATTTCACACCGATGAATCGGTTACCGCTCTGGATGATGTCCTTGATGTACCGCGCACAAACTACTCGGTTTTACGTCTGACACGCGACATTTCTAGTGGTTCTCGCATCGGGTTAATCGCAATCAATAAAGAGGACGCGAACGAATATAATCGCACTGGAGGGCTGGACTTCTCGTATCGCCCCAACGATAGATTTGAGGTGCGCGGAATGTGGGCGCGGACATTCGATTCGGATGCGCAAATCGGAACGGGCAATGCGTGGTATTTTGGTTCAGGCTGGCGGAATCGTCTTTTTCGAATGTCAGGTTCATACTCGGACGTCGGGGAGGATTTCACCCCCAAAGTTGGATTCGTTCGGCGACAAGGAAGCCGACGTTTTCGGGCGGAAATGGATTACACGCCGTGGGTGCGCCGATTTGGGATTCGTCAAGTTCGGATAGGCCCTGAGTTCGATTATATCGTTAATCAGGATAATGAACTCGAAACCCGTGACATCACCGTCGCTGGTCGAATGGAACTAGACAACGGCGAGCGGATTAGCTTTGAAGCTCGGCGGACACAGGAAAATCTCGACGAGGATTTTGACATTCGAGATGATGTCATAATCCCCATTGGCGACTATGGTTTCACGTCGGTTCGGGCTTCGATTGAGACCGATGAGAGTAAGATGATTGCAGGTCGATTCGGTGTCACTGCAGGCAATTTCTTCAACGGTGACCGACGAGGCTTCGACATCCGTGCCAGCTTCAAGCCGAGTGGTCGGCTCGCGATCGAGTCACAGTACCAATTCGATCGGGTTTCTCTCCCCACCGATGAGTTCGATGTGAACGTACTGGCAAGCCGCATCACCTACTCCTTCTCCACAACCCTTTTTGCTAAGATGTTTGCACAGTGGAACAGCGAAGAGGATGTGGTTTTGACAAACTTTCTGCTGAATTACATCTATCGTCCGGGCAGCGATTTCTTCCTTGTTTTCAACCAGACTTTCGAGCGCGGGAATTCCGGAACGAAATTGGCGGAATCGACCCTCGTTGGGAAGATGACCTATTGGTGGAATCCATAGCTCAATCATTAGCCCAACATCGCAAAACCGAATATCCAAAGATTACAGAGCGTGGAGACATAGGGCGGCGAAAGCCCAAAAATAGCAACGAAAATACTAAGGAATGGCTACGAAATAACCCCTACATTTTGGGCGAGGCATGCTTCGCCCCTACGCTGTGGGTCGAACAAATGTGTTCGATTTATTAAATCGCCATTCCTAAGCCCTCATGAGGAGGATTTCAAAATGGGATTTCACAAAAAACTCATATGCTTACGGCAAACTTCAATTCTCGCGCCATGTCAGTTTGCGATAATAGCTCTCGGCATGGTGCTCATAGGAGGTTTGACAATGAATGCTGCAAATGCTGACAGTGTAAAAGAACGATTGGAAAACTCGCCGCGTCACCACGAATGGGTGAAGGTTACCGCTGAGAATGGGCGAGTCGTTTCCGCCTTTCTCGCTTTCCCAGAAATTAAGGAGAAAGCAACTTCAGTGGTCGTGATTCATGAAAATCGAGGTTTGACCGATTGGGTCAGATGGGTCGGTGATGAGCTTGCAAAAAACGGTTTCGTCGCCATCTGTCCCGATTTCCTTTCTGGGACGGGTCCCGGTGGTGGTGGCACCGAAAGCTTTGCTTCCAGCGATGCGGCAAGGGCTGGCATCTACGAACTTGATGCAGACCAAATTACAACTGACCTCAAAGCAGTGAAAGACTATGTCCGTAACCTTCCTTCGACGACGGACAAGGTAGCCGTTGCTGGTTTCTGTTGGGGCGGTGGACAGACCTTCCGTTTTGCAACGAACGACGATTCGATTGCTGCCGCGTTTGTTTTCTATGGTTCCCCTCCGAAGAAAGAGGATATTGGAAGGATCGCTTGCCCGGTCTACGGTTTCTACGGAGAGACGGACAATCGAATCAATGCGACAATCGAAGACACGCAAGAGGCCATGACCGCAGCAACCAAGACGTATGAACCGGTGATTTATGCGGGTGTCGGTCACGCTTTCTTGAGGCGGGGAATGGAGCAGGAAGATAGCGAGGTCGAAAAATCGGCGACTCGTGAGGCTTGGAGCCGGCTTCTGAAATTGCTCAATGGAATCTGACAACCCCAAGACAGAGAAGGCTTATTAAATTATTAGCGAAGGCAAGATTTCGATCAAGCAGGCCAGACCTTGGGTTTAAGAGAGTGGGCGTTTTGATAATATATACAAGGAGAGACAGAATGTACATCAACGATTCAATCGAAATCGTAGAAGCGCCAATTTCTGCAGATGACTATCTTCGTCTTGTTGAAGATGTTGGATGGAAGCGGTTCGTAAATCCTGGGCCGTTGAGTGTGCCCTTCGGAATTCAGTTCGCCTTTGTCGGTGTTGAAAGCGAAAACCCTTCCGCCGGGCACATCAACGAACTGTTCTATTCCGATGGCACGTTGCCGTGCGTTTTTGGAGGAAGCCCTCGCGGGGACATCGCGGACGATTGTAGCGGTACGACGCCTCTTTCTCGCTTGGGAAGGGGAACATGGTCAAACATCTTGAGCGCCGACAACGCAGGTCGATATAGAGCCAACGGATGCTTCACCATTCGCGAGTGTCTTGGCTCAAGGTCATTGAAAAAGCGTTTGAGTGAGGACAATTCAATGCTATGATTACTCAAATACTGAAATCGGTAAAACGCTTTCTGCTTGGCGTTCTGTTGATTCTTACTGTTCCGACGTTTCTACAGGCTAAGTATGGCAGCCACTTAGTCTGGAAGGCAAGAGCGTTGTCACACTGGTAATTGACCCGCAAGTGCCCGAAAACATGTACGCGCTCACAGGTTCAAAGTACTTTGGCGGGCAAGAAAAAGATCTACTCAAGACCAGCGATGGCGGCAAAACGTGGCGCTCGATTCTCGGCAATCGCCGAGCCCCAGTAGCAATCGCGATCAATCCGATTGACCCAAACATCATCTATCTTGCTGCCGACAAAGTCCGCCCCGGTGCCCCACCGCTGGAATACCTTTTCAAGACAACAGACGGAGGTGAGACGTGGGACGACGGCGTGAGAGTTGTTGAAGACCTACCGGGGCGAATTTGACTTCTCGACCTTTCCAACCTTGACGACAGAGCGTCTACTCCTGCATGAACTATTGCCCGCCGATGCTGCCGACGTTTTCATCTTTCGAAGTGATCCCGAAGTCCAAAAGTTTAATGCGGAACCGATGCAGCATCTGAGCGAAGCCCATGCTTTTATTGAGGAAATCCGATCTAAGCAAGCCGCGCAGGAAGAACTCATGTGGGCGGTGACTTTTCATGAAAAGAACACGGTTGTGGGACTTGTTGGATTCGACTACTGGAACAGATACCATCACCGGGCGGAGGTCGGCTATGACTTAGCACACGCCTATTGGGGACAAGGGCTGGCCTCAGAAGCTGTCAAGACGATTATCGACTTCGGTTTTCAACGCATGCACCTGAATCGTATTGAAGCCGGTACGATTGCTGATAACCTCAGATCTGTACGCTTGCTGGAGAGACTTGGCTTTCGGCGGGAGGGGACGAGACGTGGATATTCGCTGGAAGATGATGGCACTTACCACGATAGTGCGATGTATGGTTTATTGCGGTGCGAATATAGGAAGGCTTTGCACCGCAGGGGTTAATAACATAGTTGGACGCTGAGATTAAACAGAGGAGAGAGTCTTACCATGACAGAACGAAAAGTTGGCATCCTTCATCCCGGCAACATGGGAATATCTATCGCCGCATCAATGCAGAATAGCGGAAACGCTGTCTATTGGGCTTCTGAGGGGCGTAGTGCGCAGACGCGAGCACGCGCGGAGAAATTCAGTCTACTTGATGCCCGCGCGCTTGCTGAATTGTGTGAAATCTGTTCAGTCATCGTCTGTGTGTGCCCACCGCATGCCGCTGAAGCGGTCGCCAATCAGACCTTGGCGCACGGTTATCAGGGGCTGTATCTTGATGCGAACGCAATCTCGCCACAGCGGGCGCAGCGAATTGGTCAAACCGTCGAAGAAGCGGGCGCGATATTTGTTGATGGCGGTATCATCGGTGGGCCGGCATGGAAACCGGGGAGCACGTGGCTCTATCTTTCCGGTCGAGATGCCCAAACCGCTGCCTCTTGCTTTTCATCGGGTCCGCTTGAGACGAGTGTGATTGGAGAAGAAATCGGCAAAGCATCGGCACTCAAGATGTGCTTTGCAGCTTACACAAAGGGGAGCACGGCACTGTTGTGTGCCATACTCGCCGCAGCGGAATCACTTGGGGTGAGAGCAGATCTGGAACAGCAGTGGTCGCGAGGCGGCTCAGACTTCGCTGAGCAAACGGCGAGGCGCGTCATGGGTGTCACAGAAAGAGCGTGGCGGTTTGCAGGCGAGATGGAGGAGATTTCCGCTACATTTACAGAAGCTGGCGTGCCGGGCGGCTTCCATGCTGCGGCTGCAACGATATACAAGCGAATCACGCATTTCAAGGATGCGGAATCAACACCCGCTCTCGAAAGTGTCCTGACAGCACTGATTGAAGATAATGAAGCGTAATTGTAACATTGATTAGGAGATTGGATTTTAGCAGATTTTCATTTTGAGCTCAAAGCGAAATCTCGATGAGATTTTATGTGGGACTTTTTTCTATGGAAGAGCTCGGCAAAGGGCGAAATTGAGAGGCGGGAAGCTATCGACTGTTTGCCAGGGGTACTGACGATGGCAAAAAACCTATACGAATCCGGTTCCACCGATTCAGGTGCGCGGTGCACACCCTACTGTGCCATCGAACTTTCCGCAGATCTTTCGAGTCCAATTGGCGAACCGACATGCTGTGTTAAACTCAGTCAAGCCTCGGAAGCTGGGCCAAATGCGCGTGCGCGATGTAACGAAGGTACATTCGTCATCAAGCACAACGGGCTATACTATATGACCTACTCGGCGAACCATTACGCCGACGTGAAGCAGCGGCGAATATCGCTGATGAGGCCGTAGCGATGCTCATCTTCAATCCAGATGCGTACCCGTCGGTGAGGAGGAATCGAAAACGCATTGAGTTTGTCGACAATCTCACGCTTGAACGCCTCCCTCTGCGCCGGGTTCTGCTTGGCGTGCTGTTTTCGGGGAACTTTCTTTTTCGCTTTGACCTTACCCAGCTAGTAGTAGACGCCACCGAGGGTCATTAAGATGCCGCGTTCCTTTTTGAGCCATTGGCGGATTTCCTTGGCGCGTTTGAAGCGGCCGTCAAGCAATCCCTGCTTAAGCATCGATGTCATCGGGGGAAAGGCGGGGTTTTCGGGCATGGTGTTCCCTTTTGAGCAAGCCATCAATGCCGCCTTCACGGTAGGCTTTGATCCATCGCTCGATGGTGGCATGTCCTCGGTCAATTGTCTTGGCGATGTCGACGATGCGCCAACCCCCTTGTTGAGCCAACTGCCAACTCTTCGATACAGATGATACGCTACTTTGTTTGCCGAAATGGCTGGTTGCACACAACAGTTGTCAACTGGATTGTCCGATTCTCCTTGGCAAGCATGCCAAACTTCCGGCTCGACTATTAGCAAAACGTGTTTCGCCAACCAGTGCTATTGACGATTCATCTCTGAGATTCAACAGTGGCTGGTTGACTGACCCCATTGATTGTGAAGAGACGGGTTTTGTGAGAGTTGAGGCTCAAAACCAATGGTATCACGACAGAACTTCAGGTTCACCCAGGAATGCCAACGTGCAGATCACAAAACCCTAAAACCAGGGATCAAGTCGGATGTGGAAATGCCACACGGCTTTTTGAGTATGAGAGCCTCACTCAAAATTATACGACTATAAGGCGACTTGATCCGTCTTTATTCTTCTGCACACTAGTCACGTCGGCGGAAATGATTAAGCAGTTTTTAGTGTCTTGGTGTCTTAGTGGTTGAATTGTGGACAAACCGATGAATGTGACAGCGTCAGGATGATTGGAACTGTTGAAAGACTTCCGCTAAGCTGCTTTAAGTTTCCAATAGAACACCATATTATACCCTCAATAAAAACTCTAATTGGTATTACAGGTATCCAGACGATTGTTGAGTGGTGGTCAGAAACAACGTCTCATCATTGCGCGGGCGTTGATAACCAACCCCCGCATCCTCCTCCTTGATGAAGCGACGGCAGCTTTGGATACGGAATCAGAATGGCCGATTCAGAAGAACCTTGATACCCTCATAGCCGCACAATTTTTATTGTTGCGCATCGTTTGAGCACGGTTCGCAACGCTGATCTGATCGTCGTATTGGACGAAGGACGTATTGCCGAAATGGGAACGCATTCGCAATTGATGGCACAGGGAGGACTTTATTTTTACTTACATAACAAGGCGGCGTGAAAAACGCCGGATGGGCATCGCTCCATGGGCATCAAGCTAACTGTAATAGCTGTTCTTCAGCCCCGTAGGGGCTAAAGATTACCTTAGCTTGACGCACATCGGGCATCGCTTACCACGACGGGGTTTGGTGGGCGCATCACGCATCGATTGAGAAACCGGAGAGTGTCATGACGACTTTGAAAAACGACGAAATCATGAGTCGGCTGAGAACTATTTTGGTTGAAGAGCTTAAAGTCGATGAGGCAGATATAACACTTGAAAGCTCTTACGCTGAAGACCTCGGCGCAGATTCAATCGACATCATATCACTTCTGATGCTTCTCGAAGAGGAATTCGACTGCGAGATTCCCGATGAAGAAGCCGTAAAATTGACCACCGTAAGCGCAACGATCGACTACATTCGCAATCGGATGCTTCCGCAACGGGGAGAGACATGAAGCGAAGGGTTATTCTGACCGGAATCGGCATCATCAGTCCAATCGGTCTGGGGCTTGAAGAATTTTGGCGAAGTTGTCTTGACGCCAAGACCATCGTCACCCAAATCCCGGCGCACTGGTATGACTATTACGATTATACCTCATCGCTGTGGGCACCATTGCCGACGATCGATTATTCAGCCTACGGGTTAAGACGGATTGAGCGCATGCAGATGGATGATGCCCAATTGGTCGCATTGAGTGCCACAAAATTGGCTCTTGATAACGCAAATCTGAAGTCCATTCCGAAGGACGAGAAGAAAAACACCTATAGGCTTGAATCCGTTCAACCCGATCGATGCGGCGTATACATCGGGACGGGCGTCGGAGGACTCACGTCATCGTTTAAGTGTCAGGGGAATCATCTCTTTTCGTCGACGAAAAAGTTGAATTCGGAAATCCGCTCACAATTGGCGGATGATGAACAGAAATTGACGCTACGGACGCTTGATAGACTCGAACGAATAATGAGGATGCCCACCCGTTTCAACCCGTTCGTGGTTCCAATGACGATGCCCAACGGTAGTTCCGGGCAGGCTTCGCGAAAGATCTCTCTCAGCAGTTATATTACGAGATTCTTCGCGAAGTTTATCCTCGAGCCCTTCACTTCGTTCGAGGACAGGCTTCGCGAAGGGCTCAGAATGACAACTTTAATACTGAAAATTAGTTAACTAATTTTGGGGATTAAACTTTACATTCCTAAAGGCCATAAGATTTCACCGCAGAGACGCAGAGAACACAGAGCAGTACAGAGTTTTCTCTGTGTTCTCTCAGTGCTCTCTGTGGGGATTTGAAATGTATGGGTTCTTTTTGAAAATTAGTTAAGCGGTCTGGTGAAACAGTTCGCC
>JADFGN010000082.1 GCA_022567695.1 Candidatus Poribacteria bacterium
CTTCACCTTAAACAAAAACGGGACTTTGCGATGCCCTCTAAATGGAGACTGACGATAGCGCAGCATTCGAGTGACTCGCTCGATTTCTTTGCTGGAGTTAGCCCCTTCAGTGTCCCCACACATGACCATCAGTTGTTGTACTGAGTAGTAGTGACCGGCGCCATCCCGTTCCAAGAGTTTTTTTGCGAGCACCGGTATGTCTTGCGCTAACATCTGACGCATATCCACTTCGTGATCGGCGCGTTCCCCTCTGAACTGTTCAAACGGTGTTATATCTGTAGCAACGGCGGCAGTCCCCTTTCGAGCACGAATCTCCGGTTCAAGGCTTTGCCCCAAGCGAAGGCAGTGAACGCGCTCGAGTCCAGCTTCGTGGATAGCGGTTTTCAAGGCATCGCGTGCGTCATGATCTCCATGAACAAGAACAATGTCTGGCTGGCGGGCCCCCTTAGAAACGATGCCAGTGAGACAACCAACCAGTTGGCTGGTATCGGCATGCGCACTTAAGCCATAAGTTCCGATACCACATTGTAGCGTCACGACCTGCGTACCGATTTGAACAGCCCCACTGCCAGCTTCGGCTATTTCTTGTAGCCTTCTCCCCGGAGATTCCTCGTCCTGGTAACCGGTAATGGCAATGAAATTCTTTGCATCATTTGCAAATCGATGCGCGTAAAATTGACTCGGTCCCCCGGTGAGCATGCCTGAACTCGCGACAAAAATAGCGGGTCTCGTTTTGACGTACTCTTGACGCCGTTTCCGATTCCACACCGGAATCGCGACACTACGGTCGAAAAAGAATGGGTGACCGGACCGCTCAAGACGCCTTCGTAATGAAGGTGTCAGAAGTTCAGGGTGTGAGCGGTATACCTCGCACACACTCAAAACCATACCATCAACAAAAATTGGCACCCGTCGCAATTCACCTTTCATAATCGCATCCAGAAGTATAAGTATGACCTCTTGCGACCGCCCAATGGCAAACACCGGAAATAGGATTGCGCCCTCGCGCTCAATAATTTTCGCGGTCTGTTCGATCAGACGTTTCTCCTCTGCCTTTCGGCTTGTATGAAATCGCCCGCCGTAAGTTGACTCAATAACAATCACATCCGGCTTCACTGGAGGGATGACCATGCCAGGGATGGTGCGCTGATCGGTGACTGAGACATCACCCGTCACGAGCAATGTGCCCTCGCTACTTTCAAGTACCACAGAGGCAGCCCCTAAAATGTGCCCCGCCGGGTAGAAGGTGAGTGATAGATCGCCGTCAAAGAGGGAAACGGCTTGGCCTAATAAAACCGGTTGTGCCGCCGTTAAAGTCTTATCGACAGCCTCCGGGGGATATAACGGTATCTGTCCCTCCTCTTCTGCTTTCAACGCCATAATTTTAAGCGCATCTTTGAGCAGGATGGGCATCAGATTCCGGGTAGCAAGCGTCAGGTACATTGGAACAGATGAGTGGAATTGAAACAGTGCCGGGAGCGCGCCGATATGGTCAGTATGAGCGTGTGTAACAATAACTGCCTCGACACCACCCGCTTCGTAGATCCGTTCCAATAGGGGAAGCACATCCGCGCTTCGGCCGTGCATTCGGATGCCACAATCGATAAGGATTCTGTGTCCAGCGATCTCGCAAAGTATGCAGGAAGCACCGACCTCATCGACACCTCCAAGGAATGTGAGTTTCAAGCGTTTATCCTCCGAATGAAATTTTACCTTTGAGATGAGATTAACAACTGACTCCATACCCCGGTAAATTTATGCGGTGGGAATGGTCAATTGGATAAAGCTGCCCAGGTCTGCTTTGAGTTGGGCAAGCGATGGCAGGTGGACATACATCATGTGCCCCGCTTCGTAATATTCCATTGAGATGTTATCTCGGAGTGATTTGTCCAACCCAAGATGGTTGAACGTGTATTGGGTTGTCATGTAAGGCGTGGCTAAATCGTAATAGCCATTCGCAACAAACACCTTCAAATGTGGGTTCACCGTCATCGCCTTGCGTAATGTGTCGGCGACATTCACGTAAGCATTCTGGAAGTCTTCATAGCTCCATGGTCGAACACGGCCAGTCAGGATTTCATAAGGCAGATCGCTTTCAAATTCCAGTTCTCTACGGACGTAATCGTTGAAGGAGGCGGTGTAGGGACCTTGAATGACAGCGTAGCTGGGATCGTATTCAAAAGACTCCCCGGCAGAATCCCGATCAATCCCCGTAAAACGGCTGTCGAACCGACCGACCGTACGCCCTTCCTCTCGCAGCAACTCTTTGCAAAAACGTCCAATGTTGATGCGCAGGTCAGTACGTTGGATGTAATCGGGAGACAAGCCGGTGTAACGCGCCAATTTTTTTACGATGTTTGCTCGTTCCTCTTCTGATAAAGCAGACCCTTTCATGAGTGCAAGTGTGTATTCACCCATTGCAAACGCTTCCACTTCGTCTAACGTCTGGCGCAGATCGGCTTGTAATCCATCGTCCAACCGCTTGTGATACCAGGCGGTTGCCGTATAGGTAGGCAGGAAAAGGATGTAGGGTAAATCGTTGCCAGGGTGGAACAGTATGTTTTGGAAATTGAGAACGACAGAGATGAGCATAATACCGTTGAGATACATGCCGTGCCGCTCTTGGAGATAACCCGACAATCCACCAGCGCGAGTTGTGCCATAGCTTTCGCCGATGAGGAATTTGGGGGATGTCCAGCGGTGATAGCGCGTGATGTAGAGCCGGATAAAATCCCCGACCGATTCGATATCCTTCTTGAAACCGTGAAACTGTTTCGGCTTTTCACCGGAAACGGCACGGCTGAAACCAGTGCTAACGGGGTCGATGAAGACAAGGTCGGTGTGGTCAAGAATAGAATATTCGTTGTCAATGAGGGAATAAGGCGGCTGGAGCAAGTTCCCCTTTTCATCGGTTTTGATGCGCCGCGGACCAAGAGCACCAAGATGCAGCCAGACCGATGAAGAACCCGGACCGCCATTGAAGGAAAAAGTGAGCGGCCTTTTCGTCACATCGTCAACGTCATTGAGCGTATAGGCGATAAAAAATATGGAGGCTTTGGCTTTTTCTCCTTCAGATTTGCCATCTTTCTCTGCTTCCTCTTTGAGGACAATGGTGCCGGTAGTGACAGTGTAATTAATTGTCTTTCCATCAATGGTGACGTGATGTTGTGTAACCGAAAGTTGATCTTCGGGAGTCGGTGGGGTCTTTTCTTCATCGTTGTCTTTTTTATCGTTGCTTTCTTCTTTAGCCATGTTGTCTGCTCCTTGTGAGGTATGCTTTTGCCGGTACGGCGCAGATATTTTGCCATAACCTTCACTGTACCGCAAGGGAAAGTCGTTGACGTCCCGGTTGCGTGGGGCGCCAACGAAAAAGTTCAGTTGTTTTGGATTCTGCCCACAGCCTTCCTACCGCAAGTAGCCTGAAAGACCTACCTCAGTTCCGTGTTCCTGCCTCTCGATTTGAAGCCTTTGGAGGTCTTCCCAAGCGTCGTCGTTGTCCAAATAACTCCGAAGCGCTTCCTTGGGATGGCCCGTCAGCGGGTGGCCGTGGCCAAAGCACATAATCTGGAATGAGTAATCAAGCAAGCCTCGGAGAGACGCCCTCGTTTTCTGAAGGTCAACGATGAATTGAGGACCGAAGATCCCCAGTCCGCCCTTGGGAATTCCCTTGTCCAGCCTTTCGCCGGATAACAAATCGCCAACGATGAGCACACCGCCTGACTCCTTCACTAGCAGTGCAGTCTCGGGATAAGAGGCATGAGGTATAAACACCAAATCGATTAATTGCCAGAGGCTTTCTCCTGACCGGAAAGCGCAATCGGGCGCTACCTCGTACCTGTCGATTTCTACTTCATTGGCGAGGACGAGGCAGCCGTATCTCTTCTTAAACCAGTCTGTGCTCCGAAGGTGGTACTCACACGTCAGAACGATGTGGGTTGGTTTCCCAATGGTCTCGATCTCCCTCACATCCGCATCAGACGCTGGCAGGGGATCAATCAGGGCAAGAACCTTATGCTGGGGCACCCTGATTACGAAGCTGTTCCAAGGATAGGGTTCGCCTCTTGCCTCTCCGTGAGTCTCGGACCACATCCAAACGTTGGGAGATATTCTCTGCATCAGTATTCTCCTTGTGACTTACTTAACAATGGATTGGGCTGCGGGATAGTGGGCTTTTGCCCGACGACCGATTTGCGATCTACTGGTGCTCCAATCTGGCAATGGAACAGTCCACGACCCTGTAGCCGAATTTGCAAAAATTCGGTTCTGAATTCTTGCGAATTCAGCTACCCCTCTTTTCGATATTATTGAACCATGCTGCAAATTAGGGAAAGCAGAATTTTTCATGAAACACGTTGGAATCCATTTGATCGTTGACGCATGGCAATCCCCTGCCGATCTGCTTAATGACCCTGAGCGCATCCGCCAAGCTCTCATTGACGCGGCTTCAGCCAGTGGTGTAACCCTGATTGATGTGTGTGTTCATCAGTTTAGTCCGCGCGGCGTTACGGGAACAGCAACTCTATCCGAATCTCATATCGCGATTCATACATGGCCGGAGTTGGCGTATTTTGCCGTCGATCTCTTTTTTTGTGGCGACAGCGACCCATACCCGGCAATGAAATCTCTCCAGACAAACCTTGAGGCAAAGCAGATGCGAGTCATAGAGATCAAGCGTGGCGTCGATCCAAATTTTCGTAATGTTAAACTCGAACCAAAATTCTACGAGGATGCTTAACAGAATAAGCTAAACCTTGAACAGATTGCAACAGGTCAAATGGATACAGGCATTCATCCTGCATCTTGCATTTTTGCAGAAAACTTGCGAAGCCTAAAACAACTTGCATAAATTGGAGGAAAATATAATCAATGTCATCATCCTCAACAGCGCAGATAGAAAACCCTGAAATCATCGAACATGAATTGGTGAATGGTTTGAAAGTGCTGACGAAAGAGGTACACACGGCACCTGTGGTGAGTACCTACATCTGGTATAAAGTCGGGGCACGCAATGAGCAACTCGGAATCACCGGTGTATCCCATTGGGTCGAGCACATGCTCTTCAAGGGAACGCCGAAATTCCCTAAAAACGAACTCAAGAGAGTTATCGAAGGCAATGGCGGCAGATGGAACGGATTCACCGGCATGGACTACACGGCTTATTATGAAACCCTGCCGGCTGACAAGGTCTCGATCGCGCTCGCGCTGGAAGGAGATCGGATGAAGAACAGCGTTTTCGATCCGGACGAGGTAGAATCCGAACGGACTGTCATTCTCTCTGAACGCGAAGGTGCAGAAAATTCACCCGAGTTTATTTTGTGGGAAGACGTGCAGGCAACTGCGTATAAAGCGCACCCTTACCAGTGGGGGATAATCGGTTGGGTTTCCGATCTCAAATCGATGACCCGCGATGAACTCTACAATCACTATCAGAAACATTATGTGCCAAACAACGCGACGCTGGTCGTCGTCGGAGATTTTAACACAGCCGCTTTGATGAAACAGGTCGAAGAACATTTCGCCAATCTCCCACGTGGGGAAGCGATTGCCGGCCCGAAGACGATTGAACCCAAACAACCCGGCGAACGGCGTGTCACCATCCGCAAAGAGGGAAATCTCGCCTATGTTGCAATCGCTTACCATATTCCAGCGGCAGGGCATCCAGATCTCTATCCGTTAGGCGTGCTCAGTACCGTCATGAGTTCAGGAAAAACCTCCCGGTTGTATCGCGCACTTGTCGATAAGCAACTGGCAACTTCCGCTTATTTTGATGATGGATTTTCTAAGGATGCGGGGCTTGCGTGGGCATTTGCAGAGGCTTGTACAGGTATCGATCCAAGCACGCTTGAGGCTGCTTTGCGAGAACAGTTTAATCGGGTTCAAAACGATCTCATCACCGAAGCAGAGCTTGAGAAAGCAATAAATCAAACAATGGCACGATTTGTGTTCTCATTTGATAGCGTCTCCGATCAAGCCTCTCAAATCGGTTATTACGAAACACTGGTTTCTTATAAATATCTTGAGACCCGTCTCAACAAAGTTAGGTCTGTGACCCGTGAGCAGATTCGTGAGGTCGCCCAAAAATACCTGACTGAAGATAATCGCACCGTCGGGCATTTTCAACCGATTCTACCGGGCGATGGCAAGTGAACAGATTGACAAATCAACGAATCAGGGGAAGTTAAAAATGAGGAAATTGGGAAACGAGGAAATTAGGAAATGAAACAATATCCAATGTATATCATGAACCGCGCGCCATATTTGACGTTTCAATCCGCAATTCATCATCCGAAATCCGATGAAAGTCCACCCGTTACTCGGCACGTCTTCGACAACGGTTTGACGCTTCTGATCCAAGAGAACCATTTCAACGAAACCATTGCTATCGGCGGGCGTTTGAAGGCAGGCAGCATGTATGATCCAGCAGATCTTTGTGGCTGCTCAAATTTCGTTGCAAACATGCTCACAAAAGGCACAACGAACCGAACGTGGGAAGAAATCGCTGGTGCAACAGAATCTGTCGGCGCAAGTCTGGGTGTGTGGGGAAATACCGAGACGGTTAGCATCGAAGGGCGTCTGCTTTCCAAGGATTTTGATTGTGTCCTTGACGTCCTAAACGAAATCTTGAGACAACCAACCTTTCCAGAGGATGAAATCGAAAAACATCGTATCCAAGTGTATAGTTGGTTGAAATCGTCGGAGGATGACCCACAGCATGTCGCCAGTTTACTGCTTCAAGGAATGATCTATCCACCTGAACATCCGTATCATCACCCGGTGCAAGGAACAGAAATGTCGATCGGGAGTATCCATAGGAAGGCGTTGATGGATTTTCATGCCCGCTATTATCGTCCTGATTCTCTCATTCTAGCGGTTGTCGGGGATGTGAACACGCAGGAGATTATCAAGAAGATTGAAGCTGAAATGGGTGATTGGCATGTGGCAGCAGAGGAAATCCCCTTTAAGGTGCCAGTTGTGGAATATGGTGAAAAACAGACTGCTGTCAAACCGATGATGGATAAATCACAAGTGAATATCGAATTAGGTCACAAGGGCATCGCTCGCGCAAATCCCGACTTTTACAGCTTCAATCTGATGAATATCATTTTGGGAGGGAGTGCGGGACTCGCGCGGTTGTTCGGCAGAGTTCGCGATGTGCAAGGATTGGCGTACAGTGTGTGGAGTTCATTCTCACCGTCAATCGGTGAAGGCCCATTCTACGCGAGTGCGGGAGTAAGCCCTGAAAATGTGGACAAAGCCATCGCAAGCATTCTGCATGAGATTGAACTCATCAAATCTGAGGGAGTTACTGCACAGGAACTGGCTGATGCACAGAACTTTGTGGTGGGCAATTTTGCATTGACTCTTGAAACGAACAGAGGTCTGGTTTCCCTTTTGTTGTTTGAGGAGCTATACGACTTAGGGCTCGATCACCCCGCAAGGCACGAGTCAATTTATCGCGACATCACCCGCGAGCAAGTCAACGCCGCCGCTCAGAAATATTTGCATCCAGACAAGTTTTGTATCGCCATTGCAGGACCATATCAAAGTGAGAAGTGAAATTATGCCTTACGAATTGTGTCCAAGATGTCGCGCTCTCAGACCAATGAGAGTTTCCACGTCTCGAAAGAAGATCGCCGATTCTAAAGGAAAGATTAAGGTCATCCAGACGAAAAGCTATGATTGCGAAACTTGCCATGTATTCGTTCATAGTGAGGATACCGAAATCCACAGTGCGCCAGTAGGAGATAACGATGTTCAAAATTGGAGTAGTGACAGACGAAATTAGCCAAGACTTCAATGAAGCCATTGAAGTCGCGAAATCGTGGGGGCTAGACGAAATCGAGTTACACAGTGTGTGGGGACAGAATATCTGTCATGTGAACGACGCCACGCTTAGCAAGGTCATCCGAATCGTCAAGAAAAGCGGCTTCCCCGTTACCAGCATCGATTCCCTCACGCTACGCTGCAGTCTGGACGATGACGAGGCGTATGCCGAGCATATCCAACATCTGCTTCGGTCGATTGAAATCGCTCCGCTTTTTAACACCAATGTGGTGCGGCTGTTTTCGTTCTGGAAAGAGGACGAACTCGACGACGCGAAATGGGAGAAAATCTTTGAGAAACTGGAATTGCCCCTCCGAATCGCCGAGCGAGAAGGCGTCACCCTCGGATTTGAAAACGTTAGTTCCGGCAACATTGGCACCAGCGAAGAGCTCGTGCGGCTCTTTCGTAGGTTCGACTCACCAAACCTCAAGCTAATCTGGGACCCCGGCAATGCTTACGCCGCTGGTGAGTCCGACCCATATCCCACTGGCTACGAGCGAATCAAAGATCGAATCACGCATGTGCATGTTAAAGATGTCGATTTCCGGGACGGAAAACGGGTATGGCTACCCGTCGGCGCAGGAAAGGTCGATCATGAGGGACAGATTCGAGCGCTCATAAAGGATGGGTATCAAGGTGTTGTTGCCCTCGAAACCCACTTCCGTTTACCCGGCGATTCAGGAATAAGAAGCACGAGACAATCGTTTGATGGATTGATGGGGATTATCGAATCGGTCAAAAATGAACCTTGATGTGGAGACGTATTCAATGGCGCGAAAAAAACAAAACACCGAGAAAGTATTAAAATGGGTTCAAGAAAGCCAAATTACCGTGTCCAAAGGTGCCCAACTCCTAAAAATGCCCATCCAAGATTTGATGGACTTGCTTAACGAGCGGGCTATTAGCTTGGACGGTGAACCGGAAGAAATTGCGATTGGGTTGGATATTTTACGAAGAACTTTGCGCCAAGTCGATGAACTGTAAAGCGGAGGGAATGATGACGACCAAACCAAAACAGAACGTGCGTTGGGGAATTTTGAGTACGGCGAACATTGCAACAAAGGTAAGCCGTGCGATAGACTTAGCGACTGGCGCGGAATTGATAGCAATCGCCAGCCGCACAGAGGAACGTGCGAAAAGCTGGGCGGTTAAACACGGGGTCAGCCGTGCTTACGGAAACTATGACGCATTACTCGCAGACCCTGAAATCGACGCGGTTTACATCCCAACCCCACCATCAATGCACGCCGAATGGACAATTAAAGCCGCCGAACATGGGAAGCATGTGCTGTGCGAAAAACCGTTAGCCGCAAACGCAGTCGAAGCGGTGGCAATGGCGGAAGCCTGCGCAAAGAACAATGTGCAACTGATGGATGGCGTTATGTGGGTGCATCACAAACGCACGGATGAAATGAAAAAAATTATAGACGATGGAACTTTAGGTAGGCTGCGTCGGGTGACGGCGGCGTTCACTTTTAACTGGGATACAATTCCCCAAAATAATATTCGCGCCAAAAAAGAACTCGCCGGCGGCAGCCTCGGTGATTTGGGATATTATTGTGTTCGTGCAATCCTCTGGGCGTTCGGCGATATGCCAACGCGAGTTTTCGCGACGGCACGTTATCATGTGGGTGTGGACTTCAACCTGTCTGGACTGTTATGGTTTGAAAACGAGCAAATGGCATCCCTAGATTGTGCGTTCGACACAGCATCCCGGAAATGGCTTGAGGTCGCAGGTAAAAAAGCCTCCCTAATTTGCGATGATTTTACACTCCCCTGGAAAGAGGAATCAACTCGCTTCTGGGTTCATGACGCCGGTGGAAAAGCCGCCGAACACAAAATCGACGGCTGCATTCAGGAGGTGAGCATGATTGAACGGTTTTCAGATATTGTTCGGACGGGACAGCTTGATGTTCGATTGCCGACCGAAGCGATTAACACTATGCGTGTCTGTGATGCGTTACTTGAATCGGCACGGCGTGGCGAAATCGTCAAATTGATGACAGATCATTAACGATGGAAATTGAAGATTGCCCTCCCACCCGCAGGGGCGGCTACAAACCGCTCCCACAGTTAAAGCCTCCTTGTCAACTTATCAAAACATATTTAACGACGATTTTAAATTTTGCAGACTTCCGAAATCTCCAAGACATCGGAAGTCTGACTGACCCGGTTTAGCGTTCACCACAAAACGCTTTCCACAACGCTCGATAGTAGTTCATCACGCGAATGGGATCTGAACTCCCCGGAATTTCGGCGAGACAGTACCCGGAATATCCCGAGGCTTTCAGCAGTGTAAATAACTCCCGCCAAGGATACTCCTCCCGATGAAGTTCGTTGATGTGAACCAACTGCAGCCAGTCTTTGACGAGATTGAAACTGTCTTCAATCGAACCGTTTTCAACTTCCCCCTGATTGGAATTCCAGCACACAAATACATTGTCGTGAGCGGTAGCCTCCATGATTGCTCGCATGTGCGGAATGTGTGATGTCCCACGCCCATGCACTTCGACACGGATCTGGACGCCGATATTTTTTGCAAACTCACCGCACTCACGCAAAGAACGCCCAATCTGCTCTAACGTTGCTTCCACTGGCACACTTTCAGGAAGTCCATTCGGGCGAACTTTTACGCCGGGCGCCCCAACGTCTGCTGCAAGTTGTGAGTATTCTTTCGTTCCTTCAATATTGCGCCGAACTTCATCGGCGTCGGTTGAATGATAATCGAACGCAGAGCCTAAACCAGCAAGCTCAATCGGCGAATCCTCAAACCGCTTTCGTACCTCCTGACGTTCGCTTGCCGAGAGATCGACCTCAACCTTGTGGGCATGGGTGGTTCGCAGTTCGACGCCTTGAAAACCGGTCGCTGTACAGTTCTCAATAATTGTGGGAACATCCCACTCTTTTGCCATATTATATGTGACTAGCCCAAGCTTCATTATAACCTCCTGATCAGAACTTCAATATACAGAATTGAGTTGTATTTGTATCTTGCCTCTTGCTAAAGCATCTTTTTAATTGTGCAACATTTCGTTTCGTGTTACACTATCCTTCAAATTCACACGCAAATTAAGGAGAATATTGATTATGGCTTACGCACTTGAAGATGAATTTGGAGACATCATCGGCAAAGCAAAACGTGGACAAGGTCTGAGCCACAGTCAGGTTGCCGGCCGAGCGGGTATTACAGAAGCGCAACTGTCTCAGATGGAAAACTATACACTAAAACCAACGGAAGATCAAGTTTATAAAATCGCGGATGTGTTAAATCTTGACGGCCCCAAATTACTTGACATTGCAATGGAACGCTGGGTACCTGAACCCGTTCAACCGGGATATGATGAAGCGTTGGAGGTCGTCACCGTCAGCGCCAAGGTGGGAGATTATCCGGTCAATGCTTACCTGTTGATCTGTAAACAGACCAACGAAGCCGCGATTATTGACACCGCCGCCAATCCAGACGTCATCCTCCGCAAGGTCAGGGAGATCGGTGTCAAACCGACTGTCATCCTCCTGACCCACGCCCACGGCGATCACGCCAACGGTTTACCAGAGCTTGAGAAAGCAACGGGATGTCCGACGTATATTCATGAAAACGAACCGAAGCCGCGTAGCACTCAGCAATTCCGCCTGCTTAAACATGGCGACGAAGTCTCCATCGGCAAGCTCAAGGTGAAAGTTCTCGATACCCCAGGCCATACGCCGGGTGGCTGTAGTTTCCATACCCGTTCAACAGTCATTGTGGGAGATGCAATTTTTGCTGGGTCTGTGGGTGGTGCGAACATATCATATACCGATGAGATTTCAAGCGTTGGGGATCATGTGCTTTCGCTCCCCGATGATGTGAAGATTTTCCCCGGACACGGTCCCGCCACAACGGTCGGCGAGGAAAAGGCACATAACCCCTTCTTCTAATCCCAAGTTCAGATTGAATGCTGTAAAATCAACGAATAAGGTCAAAAGACTCCGATGACGGGGCAGATTCAAACGGGAGAAAATCTTGATCTCATACCTTCTCCAACGTGTACTCTCAATCCTACTCTCCCTTTTCGGAGTATCATTGCTGGTGTTTTTCATGGTTCACCTGATTCCCGGAGATGCTGCACTTATAATTTTGGGAGAACGGGCGAGCAAAGAGGCGTTAACAGAACTCCGTAAAGAGATGGGGCTTGATAAACCACTTTATCAGCAGTACGGTAAGTTCTTGTGGGATTTAGCCCATCTCGATCTCGGGAGATCTTTTAAAACCAGACAGCCAGTCATTGATGAGATTAAACGCTATTTTCCCGCAACGGTTGAATTGACCGCTACTGCAATGGGATTCTCGATTGTTTTTGGCATCGGTGCAGGAATTATCGCGGCAGTCAATCGCGGCAAATTCTGGGACTACACCACAATGTTTGGATCGCTGGCAGGGATTTCAATGCCGATCTTCTGGTTGGGATTGATGCTGATTTTCGTGTTTGCTTACACCCTTCCAATCTTTCCGAGTTCACAAAGATTGGATACCATCTTAGACCTTGATATCCAGCACCGCACCCATTTTTACCTAATCGATACACTTCTCGCCGGAAACTTTGCTGCGTTTCGGAATGCAATCTGGCATCTGATTTTGCCTGCCATAACGCTTGGCACTGTGCCGTTGGCAATTATCGCTCGCATGACGCGGTCGAGCTTGCTCGAAGTCCTAAATCAGCCTTACATTATGACCGCCCATGCGAAGGGACTTCCCAAATGGGTCGTCATCCTCAAACATGCGTTGAAGAACAGTATGATTCCTGTGCTGACCGTCATCGGTTTGGAGTTTGGATATTTGATGGGAGGGGCGATTTTAACCGAACATATTTTCTCATGGCCCGGCCTCGGTTCATGGCTACGGGCCGCTGTCGAAGCTCGCGATATTCGCCCTATCCAAGGTGGTGTACTCTTTGTTGCAACGGTTTTCATGACGGTAAACTTGATTGTTGATTTGCTCTACGTCTACTTTGATCCGCGGATAAGAATCAGTGAAGAAAAATGAGCAAGTGTTCGAATTGTTTGAATTGAATGGAGGAAGAGAGGACGGGTAACCGTTCAAGGGGTCTATGGAGAACATGAAGATTGATAACCCGCGTGTGCTATGGGAGGGCGACGCTCCCGCGGAGCAGAGTTCGGCAGTAGCATTACCCTCCCACTTGAATGGTTACGGTGGAGGAAAGGCAGGATGGAAGAAAGGAAGGGAGAAATAGCAAGCCGTCGTCGTGCGTATCGTCAACTGCTGCGCCACAAATCGGCAGTGATCGGTGCATCGATTATTCTTTTTTTCGTGATTGTAGCGATATTCGCTCCGCTCATTGCCACGCATGACCCCCGCGATGCCGACATTATGGCACGTCTCAAGGGGTGGTCTAAAGAACATTACTTTGGCACTGATAAAGTTGGCAGGGATATCTTCAGTCGGATTGTGTACGGTTCGCAAATTTCGATCAAAATTGGGTTGTTCGCAATGACCTTCTCTGTCTCTATCGGTACTTTATTGGGAACGATCGCCGGATATTACGGAGGTCGGTTGGACAACGGCATCATGCGTGTGATGGATATGATGCTTGCCATGCCGAGCATTCTGCTGGCGATGGTCATCGTCACAATTCTGGGGCAGAACTTAAGGAATGCAATTATCGCCGTTTCGATCGTCTATATTCCACAATATGCCCGCATCCTTCGTGCTTCCGTCCTCAAGATTCGTGAGCTGGAGTACGTGATGTCTGCAAAGGTCATTGGAGCAAGCGACTTGCGGATTATAATGACAGCGGTTTTGCCCAACTGTCTCGCCCCACTAATCGTCCTAGCAACGCTTGGAATGGGCGGGGCGATTCTTGATGCCGCAGGACTCAGCTTCCTTGGACTCGGTGCCGAAATCGGTGAACCGGAATGGGGCGCAATGCTCAATGAAAATCGCGCATTGATTCGCCGTGCACCGTGGACCGTCATGACGCCGGGGATCGCGATTTTTCTCGTCGTCTTGGGGTTCAATTTGTTGGGGGATGCGTTGCGGGATGTTTTAGATCCGCAGGTTAAGACGTGAAGCGTGATGTTCGTCTAAATACTTACAAGGTATAAACTGAGCTTTACACAAGATCGATAAACCGATAATACCAATGATCAAAATCGACTACCACACTCACCACTACCGTTGCGGACACGCTAGAGGGACAATCGAAGATTACATCTGCAAAGCCATTGAATTAGGGCTTGAAGAAATCGGCATCTCAGATCACTCGCCGCTGTACTTCCGCGAAGGAAATGACCCCGGCCCTGGGTCAGCGATGGCAAAGCATGAACTTCCCGAATATGTCGACGAAGTGCTTGCGCTACGCGAGAAATATCGCAATCGAATCATCGTCCGGCTCGGCATGGAATCCGATTACATTGAGAACATGGAGGACGAGTATGCGGTAATCTACGCTCAATACCCTTTCGATTACCTGATCGGGTCAGTACATTTCTTCGATGGACGCCACATCTACGATCGGAGGCGGTGGGAACGTGGCGTGAATGTTGAGGCTGCGTATCGTGAATATTTTCGACTGGTGAGAAAGTCTGCGAAAAGTGGGATTTTCGATGTGCTTGGGCATATCACCGCCGTGAAGGCGTACAGCCCAAAAATCCATCCAAAAATCCTCAATGAACTCTACGAGGAAACATTAGGAGTAATCGCGGAATATGGCTGTTGTGTGGAGATTAATACCTCTGGATATCGAAAGACAAAAGCCGAGCCCTTCCCTGATTACCAAATGATTGAAAAGTGTGTTGATTACGGCATTCCGCTTACCTTTGGATCTGACTGCCATGACCCAAGCGAGGTTACACATTCGAGAGTCCGTGTTGAATCACTTCTCCGAGAATATGGCATTACGGAGCTACTGACGTTTGATCAACGAAATCGTGTTTCTATCGTGTGGGACTAGAGATTGAAATTTTATATGGAGGTGAATTCTAATGTCGAAGCCGACTCGTGAAGAACTCTTAAAGCAACGTGAGGAAACCTTGAAACGCATTCCGCCTGAACTGCGTGCCGATGATTATCCGGCTATGGTTGCCAAGCAGTTAGGTATTGAGCTGATTGAAGTGACGGAAGAAGATTTGGCAAAATTACGAAAGTTGTTATCGAAAGGTGAACCCCTTTCCAAGATTATCATTGCAACCCGATACGGAGATGACGAATGATCTGCTATGTTGATACCTCCGCCTTTATTAAGCGATATGCTCAGGAGAAAAACTCGGATCTGGTCGTAACTATTTTTCAGATTATCAGTCTCATTACCGTAACCTCAAGTTGGACAATCAACGAGACAGTGGCTGGATTAGACAAGAAAGTCGCCAAAAAGCAGATGAGGCGAGAGGAAGCGGATAAAGCAATTCAGATGCTTGTTAGCAAGTCAAGCGAAGTTTCGATCGATCGTTGTGTCTCGATTATGATTACCCACTCCCTCTTAGCCCGATCCACGAATCTAATCATCAAGCATCACATCTCCGCTGACGATGCGCTTCATTTAGCTTCCGCGTTGATGGTGGGCGTTGACCTTCTCATTGCTGGCGATAAACGCCTCATCGAAGCGGCACGTACTGAGGGAATCGAAAGCTATAACGTAGAGATCGATGCCGATGCCCAATTGTTGCGACGAAAATTGGAAGGCACATCCCAATGACATCCCATCGAAATATAGGAGGCTATGAAAAACTAATGAAATTCAAGACAATCGTTCAGTGGATGGTGTTGTTATCCCTTGTGCTTGCGTTCGGATACAGCATCGCCTTTGCTCAAGATGCGACCGCAACGCCAGATACCAGATGGTTCCATACGGGCAAAAAATGGATCTTTCTTGCGGTGATTGTTTACTCGGCTGTCGTGATTTACTCCATTTACCATGCACGAAGTGGAAAGGATATTTTTATCCGTCGCATTCCAGGGCTAGAAGCCGTGGAAGAGGCTATTGGGAGAGCTACAGAGATGGGACGTCCCATATTGTACATTTTGGGATTGGGGGGTGTCGGCAATGTCGCAACTATTGCAAGTATGAACATTCTGAGTCAAATTGCGCGAAGAACCGCCGATTATGAAACCCCGTTGCGTGTTCCATGCAATGACCCAATCGTGATGAACGTTGTCCGTGAGATGGTCAAAACAGCTTATCTGGAGGAAGGACGACCTGATGCCTACAAAGAAGAGGATATATTTTTTCTAACTGAGGGACAGTTTGCTTACGCCGCAGGGGTTGATGGGATGATAATCCGTGAAAAACCCGCAGCAATATTCCTGCAAGGCACGTTCTTCGCTGAGTCACTCCTCCTCGCCGAGACAGGTCATTCCGTTGGTGCGATTCAAATCGCAGGCACCGATCAAGAGCATCAACTCCCGTTCTTTATTGCGGCGTGTGATTACACGTTGATCGGCGAAGAACTATACGCTGCCAGTGCGTATCTATCCCGTGAACCGATGCTGCTTGGCAGCCTGAAAGGACAAGATTATGGCAAGCTGATGATTTTTGCCGCTATTGTGTTTGGCGTTATTCTTGAGCTTTTCGGCGTCAACTGGATGACAACCTTTTTCCAGAGAGTCAGTAATTAGACGTTTCACGTTTTACGCACCTGGAGGCTTTATGAGAAGACAAGTTCCGTTAGCACTCTGTTTTCTATTTGGTATTGTGATGATGCTGGTTGACTTCAGCCCACACCCGGTGTCTCAAGGGGTGAGAGAGGAGATTATCAACTGGGCACTGATTATTGGGCCATTCGCGCTCATATTAGGTGTTGCAACCTTAGTGAACCTACATTGGGTGCGCATACGACGACGTGCGGAATATTGGCAATACAGTATTGCCGTTTTCGCAGGGCTGATTGTCATGGTCGTGATTGGTGTTCCCTTTGGTCCACGTCACCCGGCATTTGAGTGGGTTTTCTATTACGTACAAGTGCCAATGGACGCGACTATGTTTTCGCTCCTCGCATTTTTCATCGCGTCGGCGGCATATCGCGCGTTCCGGGCACGCACACTGGACGCAACACTTCTGCTTGTCGCGGCCTTAATTGTGATGATTGGAAATGCACCCGTTGGCAATCTCATCTGGAATAAAATTATGCCGTTCGCAGATAATCTGCCTTCCGCATCCAGGCAGTGGATTTTAGAGAATCCGAACCTCTCGGCACGACGGGGAATTATCTTCGGTGTCAGCCTCGGCGTCATTTCTCAATCGATTCGCATTATTTTGGGAATTGAGCGGTCCTATCTTGGAGGAGGAGATTAAAACAATGCTCGAAAAATTGATGAACATCGATCGGCGTATTATATTTATCTTCGTTGCGCTATCGGTGATTATTCCAACACTGCTGGAAGTCAGCTTTCCAATTACGGTCTCTGAACCGACACGCAAAATTTATGATTATATTGAAGCCTTGCCGCCCGGTTCAACTGTCATGGTGGCATTCAACTTCGGCCCCTCGTCAATGGCTGAACTTCAGCCAATGGGCGCCGCCTTTCTACGCCACTGCTTTGAAAACAAGGTTCAGGCTATCGGAATGACCCTTAATCCAACCGGCGCGCTATTAGGCAACGAAATCATGCAAGAAGCAGCGGAAGCAAAAGGGGCGGTGAAAGATCAAGATTACGTCTACTTAGGCTTCCGGCCCGGTTTCACACAGGTCATGCTCGGGATGGGCACTGCGATCGATAGCGTTTATGAAAACGATTATGACAAAAAACCGCTTGCTGAAATCCCGATGATGGAGGACATTAAAAATTACGATGACATTGATCTGGTTCTTGACTTGGCTGCCTCCTCGTCTACCGAGGAGTGGATCGCCTACACAAACACAAGATACAATCAGCAAGTTGCCGCCGGCGTGACAGGTGTGATTGTGTCACAGATGTACCCATACCTGCAAACAGAACAGTTGATCGGCTTGATGTCCGGCCTCTTAGGTGCAGCGGAGTATGAAAAGCTGATAAATACCCCGGCGAAAGGAACAAGGGGAATGAGCGTTCAATCCTTCGTTCACTTACTGGTCTTCGGCTTAGTCATCTTGGGAAACATCGCCTTCTTTATTCAACGACGTGAAGAACAATAATATCGCCATCTGCTCCCGATGGATTGGCAAATCCATCGGTTATGGTCTGGATTTGCCAATCCAGCCCGAGCGAATGTAAGTATCTTAAAACCGGAGGTTTGTATGGAATTGATAGGTGTTTGGATCGCCGTGTTTCTGACACTTTGCATTTTTAGTTTTCTTTACCGTGACAATCCATTTTATCGCTTTGCCGAACACCTCTTTGTGGGCGTTTCGGTTGGCTACGGTATCGTGCTTTCAATCCACCAGGGATTGATTCCATTTGCATGGGATCCATTTTATGAAGCAGTAACTCAACGGCAGCTAGCAGGCTTAATAAAACTCATTCCCATAGGGATCGGGCTTCTATTTTTCGCGCGCCTCATCCCGACATACGCATGGCTCATTCGGTATCCGATTGCTATCCTCATCGGCATTGGTTCTGGGCTGGCAATCCCCAACGTCATGCAGGCAAACATCTTTGCACAGTTACGTGGCACACTCACCCCTTTTACGCAAATCCACGCAGGAACACTCGGCCCTCTTGAAATCTTTGGAGCCATCCTGATGCTCGTCGGTGTTATCTGTACGCTGACCTACTTCTTCTTTTCAGTTGAGCATCGTGGTGTGGTAGGCGGGATTTCAAAGGTCGGCATCATCTTCCTGATGATTGGATTCGGTTCCGCGTTTGGCAATACAGTCATGGGACGTGTCTCGCTTCTCATCCAACGCATTGATTTTCTTTTGGGCGATTGGTTGCATCTGATCTGATTGAGATTTGAATCCGACAAAAGAGACATTCAGGATATCAGGATACA
>JADFGN010000623.1 GCA_022567695.1 Candidatus Poribacteria bacterium
CGCCCTTTATTATCTCGTCGTTTCAACAGGGTTTGGGACACCACACCTTGTAACGCCATTGACAACTGCATACGGATTTGAGCCTGTTGACCGCTGGGATAAATGTCGATAATTCGATCGACCGTTTGTGCGGCACTGGTCGTGTGGAGCGTGGCAAACACCAAGTGGCCCGTCTCTGCGGCGGTCACCGCGGCGGTTGTGGTTTCAAGGTCACGCATCTCTCCAACTAAGATGACATCTGGATCTTCACGCAACGCATACTTCAACGCCGTCGCGAAGGATTCAGTATCCTGTGCGACTTGCCGTTGGTTGACGTAACTCATCTTATCCTCGTGCCAAAACTCAATTGGGTCTTCAACGGTCAGGATGTGAGCCCTTTGGGTGGCGTTGATAAGATCGATCATTGCCGCGAGGGTCGTTGATTTTCCACTTCCAGTGGGACCGACGACGAGAACCAATCCCCGTGGCTTTAAGGCGAGTTCGGTTAAAACCGGTGGGAATGCCAGTTCCTCCAGGGTTAAAATCTTGATAGGGATGGCACGGATTACAATCCCGGCGTTCTTTCGTTGCCAGAAGATATTAACACGAAACCTGGCTAGCCCTGGAATGCTGTAAGAGAAATCCAATTCGATTCCCACATCAAGCATCGTTTGAGAGGATCCGGCCATTATGGTTTCAACCATCTGTTTCATGTCTTCGGATTCGATGGGGCCTGCCTCCGAGAGAGGTACGAGTTCGCCGTGAATCCGCAACCCGGGAGGTCTGCCAACCTTTAGGTGTAAGTCCGAAGCCTCTTTATCGATCATCAAATGGAGAAGTTCATCAAGTGTCATCATAAGTAATTTTTGAGAAGAAAAGATGATAAGAATTATGAATCATCGAGGGCAGTTGAGAGATTTCTATACCTTGATCCTTTGATGATTCACACCAAACAGTTTAGATTTAAGGATGACTCTGTTTATAATATGAGATTTCTATAGAAAGTTCAAGGAAAAAATCCAAACCTGCAATGGTTAGTAAGATTATTTACGCTCTATAACGCTATGCATCCTCTGCGCTGACAGAAAACGGTTTGAATTTACTTTATGCCTAAACAAGAAAAAATCCGAATCGTACCATTGATGGAGGATTTCGGAGATTTTATCAGGCATAAGGAGTCATGGTGCACACGGCACAGATACAGATGAGATTTAGCATGGCAGGACCAACCACATTTTGGATCGCTTACTGCGGTCCATCAGCAAGGCGAGGGAATCTTGTGTTGTGACAAACGATCGGGATAACACTTTTGTATGCCACCAGTGTTCACGGAGAGAACTAACATTAAGCCAAAAATCTAGGAGGAACGGTCCAATATTCAATACTCGATTTATGTGACTTCTACTAACGGGACTGAGCAACCTGATTGACGAAAACTTCTACGACCTCTGGATCGAACTGCGTTCCGGCAGCACTTTTGATCGCTGATATAGCCTGCTCTTGGGCGACTAATTCATCTTGTTGGCCACATAGCATCTCTTCGTATGCTTCAACAACTGCAACGATTCGCGCTCCTAATGGGATGCGTTCTCCCGCCAATTCGTCTGGATATCCCATACCGTCAAAATGCTCATGGTGATGTCGGATAATGGAAGCGGCGCCCTGCCACATCTTAATCTCCTTGATCATATTTATACCTGCCACGGAATGAAATCTGATTGCATCTTCGGTGGTGTAATTGCCTGCATAATTGGATTTGGATGGCTTTTGACCCTGTATTTCCAAGATACCAATATCATGCAATACGGCACCGTAATACAAATTTTCGAGTTCCACCTCGCTCAACCTGAATTGCTGTCCGATGGAGGTTGCCAAAGCGGCGACTCGCCAACAATGTCCAGGCGACATCAGCCCGATGAGCATTCCTATGGATTCAATTGCTTTGACGATTACTTCAAATGCATGTGTGAAAAAGTTCTCATAGTGCTCCGCCATTCGCGTGTTTCTGATGACAATGGCAATTTGATTTGCCAGGACGGTGAACGCGTACAGGTCGCCCTCAGTGAACTTAGAACCCGAAACTCGATTCACCGCTTCTAGAACACCTAAGATCTCTCCATCCAAAATAACTGGAACGGCAAGCGTACTTTTGGTTTTGAAATCTGTCGTTTTGTCGACGGACCCTGTGAACCGTATATCTAAACCGACATCGTTGACAACGGCTGGTTCTCCGGTTTGGGCAACCCACCATGCAATACCACCGGTGTCCTTCGCGAGACGGGTACGCCTCAAGATGCGAGCTTTCTCCCCGGAGGCAACTTTGAAATCCAGATGGCGTTTTTCATCATCAAACAGCCAAATTGAACTTCCTTCAGCGGAAACCAATTTGGAGGCTGAAGCACTAATTTTGAGCAAAAGTGTATCGAGGTCTAAGCTAGAGCTCAAGTCGGCCGTCAAATCTAAAATTTCGCGAAGATTTTGATCTTTCGGATCTCCTGAAAAGGCAATCTGCTTACAGAATTTATCAATCAGATGGATTTGTGTGAATTCCTCAGAAACATCATCAAATATAAACTTAATGCCTAAGTTCTCCTCATCTGACAGATTATCATCCGTAAACACACGAGCAACTTTCCCGTTCAACACAGCAACCCCTTGGGACGGATCATAACCGGGAAAATCAGGGTTTGCAATCTTTAACTGACAGCTTGTTCCAGGAGTTAATCCAGTCCCACGACGGCATCTAATGGCAATTCCTGATTGGCTTAAATTCAGCGCTTGAACTTCAATCTCTGCCCCTTTCTTCTGATTGTCATCCCCGATCACCGACACATATATCCTTTCGTCGAAGGCAATCCGCAGGAATTTGCGCTGATGGATTCCAAAGTTGGAACACACAAGCAGATGTCCTAAACCCACTTCGTAAATGGAGGACTTAACTTCAAAATCAACACCCAGTGGGAAAATCATAATACGTGTATTTTTTAAGGCATTGTCATCGGGCAGTTCTTCCGATTCTTCCGCAGGTGGAATCACAACATAAAACTCGTTTACATCAAAATATCGAATGGCTGCGGGATAACGAGTTGATGAAGAGAAATTAAGAGCGTCATTGAAGAACGCGATTTCTACCAGACGATCACTCACAGAATCGGCAAGTCGATTAATAATTTCATCTCTGCTCATTTATTTATTTATTTCCTTCCACAAGTTCTGGCAACAATTGAAGCGTATGAGAGCACCAGTCTGTTCTCTTAATTCGGTGGGTTGGGGCAAATATTTCGAATTAAAAATCAAGGATCGGATTCTAACACTACAACGAGACTTCGCGGCGTACAATGGGCTTTTCAAAAACAGATAAGCCTGTTGCATAGGTATTGTCAGCTTCGATAAACGCGCAAGCTTTAGCACTAAGGTTGACAAGCCAATCAAAATCTCGTTGTAATGCTAAGCAAGATTGAAAATTGAAGAGTGAAGAGTGAAACTACATCAACAAAGGCCTCCGCAGATTTAGCTATTTGTCATATTCTGGGTATGATAAATCCGGGCAGTTTCAACTCAATGCATTCGTGGGTAGGGTGTACATACAAAAGTCAAATAATTTTCTTACGTTCTTTTTTTGTTTTTGCTACTCGAGTGGACGTAACTTTTAATGAACCTTACCTTCTCAGGCGACGTCGATTTGCAGTTGGCAACGCCGCGGGAGCTGCTGCCATAGCGAGTCTCCGCTCAAGGCTTTCCGGACTATTTGCTGCACCTACAGCCGCTTCGCGTGTAATGAGATTCTTTTGATAAAGGGCATACAAGGAATCTTCAAGGGTTTGCATTCCTGCATCTCCACCTGTCTGAATGACACCCGGTAGTTCATGTGTCTTGCCTTCCCGAATCAGATTACGAACCGCTGGGGTACCGACTAAGATTTCCATGGCGCAGGCGCGCCCTTTATTATCTCGTCGTTTCAACAGGGTTTGGGACACCACACCTTGTAACGCCATTGACAACTGCATACGGATTTGAGCCTGTTGACCGCTGGGATAAATGTCGATAATTCGATCGACCGTTT
>JADFGN010000624.1 GCA_022567695.1 Candidatus Poribacteria bacterium
TCAACCGAGCATTTTGCGACTTTGGTAAATTATAGCACACGGAGGGCCACCAGTCAACTGGTGCTCCGAATTCACCTGCCGCTTAAAAGACGGCAGTCCCCTTCGGAGGAAATTATGGACATCAGAATGCAGGTATCAACTCCCGAAGATACCATTTTAGCAAAGTTAAGATGGGCCCAACTTTCCGGAGGCAGTGAAAGACAATTTGGGGACGCTTTGCGAGTTTACGAAGTGCAATTTGAGAAACTGGATGGGGATTATTTGGATAATTGGACAAAGGTGTTAAATATTGAATCAATTTGGAAACGATTGCAAGATGAAGCAATCATAATCTAATACTATTTTGCAAATGAGATTTCCTATTGTCATGCTGAACCCTTCACTGCGTTCGAGGGCAGGCTTCGTGAAGCATCTCATGGGATTCTTTACTCGTCTCCGGGCTCGACTCCCGCTCAGAATGACAAATTAGGACCTTCCAATTCTAAAACAGTATAACAGGAGAAATAACATGATCAAAGTTGCAAAACTCAGTTTCGCCCATGTTCACGCGAGAGGCTATGCCAATCAGATTCAGGAAAATCCGGAAACCGAATTGGTTGCGGTTTGGGATGAGGAAGAGTACGGCGGCAAGGAGGAGGCTGAAAAGCGCGGCGTGCCATTCTATTCCGATCTTGACGAACTCCTCGATCGAGATGATGTTGATGCAGTTTCTGTTGATGCAATTACCTCCGATCACCCCAGAGTGATGATTGCTGCGGCAGAGGCGGGGAAGCATATCTTCACCGAAAAAGCACTCGCAATCACTGTCGATGAATGCGATGAGATCATCGAAGTGATTGAGAAGGCGGGCGTCAAGTTCATGATCTCCCTGCCGTCTCGCTGCAACGCCGACCTCTTGCTGGCAAAGAAAGCCCTTGATGACGGACTCTTGGGCGATTTGACTTTTGGTCGTGGGCGAGTCGCGCACTCAGCCGGATTGGATAAATGGTTCAGTGGTTCGAGCCTCTGGTTCGCGGATGCGGAACGGGCGGGCGGCGGTGCGCTATTCGATCTTGGCTGTCATCGGGTGGACGTTATCCGTTGGCTCATGGGCGAACCGAAGAGCGCAATCTCGAAGATTAATAACTTCACCGGAAATTATCCAATCGATGACAACAGCGTGTCGGTTGTTGAGTTTGCCAACAATGCGCTTGGGGTAATCGACGTGTCATGGGTACACCGTTCTGGTCCCAACATGCTTGAGCTTTTAGGCACAGAAGGCTCAATCGTCATCGGGCACGGAGATATGCACTTCCAGACGCAGCTGCTCTCCGATGAGAAGAAAGCGGATTATATGGCCAATCGCCCCGAAGCCCCACCGTCGGCGATGCAGCAATGGATTAATGCCATCCTTCGGGATGAACCGATGACCGTCACCATTCAAGACGGGCGCAATCTCACTGAATTGATGCAGGCATTTTACATGTCGTCTGAGCAGGGCAAGGCGATAGATTTGCCGTTGTGAAGATTGGACATGAGAGTAACCCCGCTAAATCTGACGGTTTGGGGTAAAATGGGCAATGTAAGGACGCTAAATGTGGATTGGATTCAGAAGATACAGAGATGTTTTGGATCAGATTCCGTATTTTATACAAGCCACGCTAAGTTTGAAATGGAAAACGAAGAGTTTGGTCGAATACTTGACCATGAAGTGCATGAAGCTATTTGTACTGGAGAAGTTATAGAGGAATATCCAGAAGATCAGCCGTATCCAAGTGCTTTGATATTGGGAAGCACAAAGGCAAACCGCCCTTTACATACAGTAGTTGCATACAATAAAGAGGAGGAGATGGCAATCATAATCACCGTCTATCAGCCAGATCCGAATCGATGGATAGAATACAAAAGGAGGAGATAGTCATGAAGTGTGTCATTTGCCATGGAGATGAGATTGAGGCTATGAAGGTAAAGGAGGAGTTCGCAGTTGATAATAATATTGTCTACGTTCCTGTACAAATTCCTGTCTGCAAAAACTGTGGCGAACGATATTATGATAGACGAACGATGCAGTTTTTAGAGGGAATTGAAGCGAAAATCAGTAAGAAAGAGGTAGAACTAGAGGAAATTGGCAAGGTTTTGATGTATAGTCATGCAACAAGCTGATGCGAATAATACCCACTTACACTCCCAATCTAGCAGGGGTTCAACCACTTCCAAACGTGAGTTGTAAGAGGGTTGTATCCCCGCTGGGTCAGGGCGATGAGCCGATGACTATCACCATTCCGGATGGTCGCAATCTCACTGAACTGATGCAGGCGTGTTACATGTCGGCTGAACAGGGGAAGGCGATAGAAGGTTCAAAATCAACCAAACTTATTCAACTTCACGCGGCTCCAATAATAAATGAATACCATCGAGAACCTCGCGCATCCGCTGACGCGAAAGCGTACCAATTTTTTCAACCAAATCCGACTTATCTACGGTAAAAATCTGGGAAACATTGACCACACTCGGCTTGGGGAGATTCGCCTCGCCTTTGGATAGCAAAACGTTTCCCGGTGCATCTGCTCGCTTCAGATTTGAGGTGAGTGCTGCGACAGCCACCGTGTTGATGCGGCTCCGATTAAAAAGATTGTTCTGAATCACAACATGGGGATGTCGATAACCCGGTGCTGAACCGGAGGGTATGCCCAGATCTATCCAGAATATATCTCCTTGATTGATTACCATTGTCCCTCCAAAAGCTGACGATGTTTTACTTTCATTGCTTTTTGGTGTTCCCTTTCCTCTGAATCAGGCATATCGTCATAAGCAGCGTTAATTTGTTCAAACAGTTGCCGATTCTTTTGCTTTTGCATAAATTCAGAGACGGCTATTGAAAACAGTTTACTGCGTGATATATTCATTTTAGCTGCGAGTGCAGAAGCTTCCTTGAAAATCGATTCCTGGATTGAAATTGCGGTTTTCACATGAGCCATAATGTAAGACCTCCTTTTATACTAAAAGTATAACTATCTAATTCCTCCGTTGTCAATACTAAGGAGTAAGGAGTGCAAAAAATGCCACAATTGACAGTAAACTTAGATGTCGATAAAATCCGAGAGCTCGTTTTTCAACTACCCTCGAAAGATTTCATTCAGCTTGCCAGAGAAATCGAAGAGCGGTTGGAAACATTCGAGATGATGCAACTTGCAGAAAGCGGGTTTGAAGAGTGGGATGCGACTGAGGAGTTAATGAGAGACCCCGCCATGCGAGAGGACGTCGAAGAAGGACGAGCACAAGCCGCACGCGGTGAAGGACGTTCGTGGCGGGAGGTTCAGCGAAGTGTTCGAGATTAAATTGATGCCACAGGCGGAACGTGCTGACACAAACCTTGACTCAACAACACAAAGGTGAGTCGATCGCGTGTTTGGGCGGTTCGAGAGTGGCAATTTTCGCCATCGTAATATTCGCGCTTTGCACGGTCGGTATGCGGGCAACCTGCGTTACCGCCTCGGCAAGTGGCGGATTGTGTTTCGTGTAGACCATGCCAATGGTGAGGTTTGGATCGAAGCGATCACAACACGTGACGGTGCCTATCGTTAGTCAAACTGATTTGTTGATTTGTCAATTTACTCAAAGGAGAAACCCAATGCAAGACTACCAACCATTAGATCTTTCATCATTCTGTAACGTTGGAACAACGGTTATCGGTGAAAACGCCAATCCGGCAACTGGCGAACAAACCTTCCACGGTTTACCATTCCAGATCGGTTCAGGCGGGAATTGTTTCCTCGGATTCGGAGAGGGTGTCAACACCGATTCAATCAGTATTCCACTGAACGCAACCCCAAAGCGGGTCATCGTTGTGCACCGACTGCTCGAATCGAAGATCTTGGAGGGCGACCCTGTCGGGCGTCTAATTGCCAACTATGTTTTCCGCTATGCCAACGGCGAAGAGGTCAGCGTGCCCATCCGCGAACGCTTCGAGATTGCCGTTGTTCCACCCGGGTGGGGGCAATTGCCTTTTCTCGCATGGCCAGATCAGCAAGATGGACTGATGCCTCGCTATGAA
>JADFGN010000625.1 GCA_022567695.1 Candidatus Poribacteria bacterium
GCTCAGACTTTTGCTCCACATAATCGTAATTGCATCGCCAGATCCAATGACAGCAAGCCTCTCAGCCGGTTTCGGTGGAGCGGTGTCTGCGCTGACGACAACAGAAATGGAGGCTGAACGTTTAGACCGTAAAAGCGGTGTCTTGTAGGCCTCGATTGCATAATTGTGGATTCCCGGCGTAACGTTAATATCAAGAAAGACTGTCGATGATCGGTTTTCAACGTTGATTGGTGGGCTGTTATCCCGATAAATAAAATACCCACTGACATCCGGATCTTCCGACTTTTGCCACTTGATGGTGACATCGTTTTCCCCCGCGGCATCGCTTTCAACCGTGAATCCCCGAACGACATCGGGCGGAACATTGGGAATAACCTGCAGGGTGAAGTCGTCGTTATTCTGCTTTCCGTCCGCCTGTCCGGGTTTGATGAATTCGCCAATTGGCTGATCGTTCGGGTTTCTGAGTCGAATCCTAAAAACGGCTTGTCTAGTGGTGGTATTCGGCGTCCTGCTGTCGAAGATAATATCGTATCTGAAGTTACTAAAATCAGAGATGAGTTGTGCCAGAACAATCCGCAGGGAACTCCCCGAAACTTCCGCGGTTGCTGCAATCAACTGCCCGTCACGGGACACAGATTTTAGATTTGATGGTTGCGTGATAAAGCCGTTCGGCAGTAGAATTTCAATCGTCTTAATCTCTTCCCCGGGTTCAGCAAGTGACCGATCAATGACAAGCGTTACAATCAACGTCACGGTTGAACTTGCGGGAACACGTCCCTGATCGTCGCCCTCAACGTTAATCTCCCCTGTTGATGTGACAGCGGCATTACTGTTGATGGCTGCAAACAGCATCAAAAAAACAATGAGTCCGATTATCCAACTGTGTTGAACTTTTATCATTTTCCTTCCCTTAATATTCATTCATGACTCTCGGTAGCTTGGCGGAATTGTTGCCCCCTCTAACTCCCGCAGGGTTAGGGACGGTCGAGATTCATCAGGTTAAAAGATGAGATTTAATGACACACGTTGCGTCGTGTTGTCCTCAAAATCGCCAGACAGGATCTGAAAGGCGTAATCGAGTTGCAGGGCAAGTGCGGTGGAAACCGAAATCTTCGCACTGCCGCCGAGGGCGATAGTCGTTGCGCTATTCACACCACTTTTCAATGCATAGCCAGCGCGCAGACCAATGGACCGATTTAACCACACCTCCGCTCCCACGCGGACATGGCGATCACCATCTCGAAAAGCAATTTCGATCAGCCCTAGGCCCGACTTCAGAATCTCGCGCAAGGACTCCTGCTGTGTGTTCTCCGCGATTGCAGCAAGATTGTATGCCAAGCCGACCCGAACATTTATCGGGATATTGTCCTCCTCCAATTCAGAGATACTTACATCAGCAGGAATGAGGTTTTCCGCTGAGAGTCCGATATTCAACCCCGTTACCGGCTTTGCAATCACACCGACATCCAACGAAAAGGCGGAAGCGGATGTGTCAACGAAGTAATCGTTAAATTTAACAAATTCGTTATTTTCATCAAAACTGGTTCCAAAAGAGGTCAGATTCACGCCAAATGAAAATTTCTGCGAGAAGGCTCTTCCGTAGGATAATCTGATGGTTTGCTCCTGATAGATTTCAGAATCTTCACTGAGGATTCCGATGCTTGCACCCAAAGAACCTGCACCACCGAGCGGCAAAACACCACCGATATAGTTATAAGTGATTCGTCCCTTGAACCGTTGAGCGGTGGTCAAGCTGACTCGAATGTCGTCAATATAGCCGAGTCCCGCAGGGTTATAATTCGCAGCATTCCCATCATCTGCTAAAGCGACGAATGCGCCACCAAGCCCGAAGGGGCGTGCCCCTACACCGATGTCATTGAACGCCGCGAAGGTAATCGGTGTGAAAATACTGATAAACAACCAAATCGCACATATAGCGATTTTCAACTTTGTCATACTTCCCTCCCGAAATGTATTATCAGTAGTCCACAAAATGTCATTCTGAACCCTTCACGAAGCCTGCCCTCGAGCGTAGCGAAGGGTTCGAGGACAGGCTTCGTAGAGAATCTTTCGCTGTAGCTGAATTTCGCAAGTTGAAGCGGAGTGGAAATCCCGCACACTTCTTAGTCCCGCAAGTTGAGCGTAGCGAAATCCCGCAAATTTCTTAATCCCGCAAGGCGGGGGCGGGAGCGGGGAATTCAGAACCGAATTTTTGCAAATTGCGCGAGGTTCTTCCTCCCACCCGAAGGGTCGGCTACCTATTTTACACTGCACTACTGATTATTCTCGAACGTTTTGTTGACCTGATTTCAGGGATTCTTCATAGATTCAATTGTCATCGGGCGCATCAGTCATCGGGACAAAGCGCACAGCTGTTACTTCCACGCGCTCAATTTCCCCGTCCGTTTTGCAAATCAGCATCAGTTCCTGATAATAATCGCCGATTGGAATCACCATTCGTCCACCTTCTGCAAGTTGTTCGATGAGACGAGTTGGGGTTTCCTTGGGCGCGGCTGTCACGATAATCCGATCATAAGGCGCATGTTCTTCCCAGCCAAAGTAGCCATTTCCAATCTTCAGATCGACGTTTCGATAACCGAGTCGATTCAATTGCTTTTGTGCATCCTTTGCAAGTTCCGGAATAATCTCGACGGTGTATACCTGATTGACAAGCTCCGCTAACACTGCTGTTTGATATCCGCATCCTGTACCGATTTCAAGCACATTTGAGGTTGGCTTTAGTTGAAGTCGATCTGTCATCAACGCAACGATGTAGGGCTGAGAAATGGTTTGTCCGCAATTAATCGATAGGGCGTGGTCTGTATAGGCTTCGGCAAGATATTGTGGCGTCGTAAAAAGATGGCGTGGAACTTTCCGCATCGCCGCTAACACGCTTCGATTCTTGATTCCCCGCTTTTCGATTTGTTGACGTACCATCTTATGCCGTAATTCCGCATGACCATCCTCTGCTTGAGATTTTTGGTTTTTGAAACGCATCGCGATCGCCTGACTTTCGATGTGTCTTAAAGGTGGTGAATCGGGTATTACCTACTCGTCACAAAGAAGCAAAAACTCGGGGTTACGGGCTTGTCAGCACCGTAACGATCTTCTCAACGATACCGTCAGCGCGACCCCGAATCCCATCCGGTGTTAGGCTCTGGATTGGGTGTTCAACGGTAATCGGGTGAAAATCGCTATAACCAAGCACCTTCGCCTGTACCTCACCAGCCGCGAAAAACACCGCCGAGCAGATTGTAACGGAGGGCACACCGCGTTCCTCTAAAGCTGTGCTGTCGTGTACACTACACGATATGCACGAGCCTCAGTCCGCGAGCCCTTCGATTACGAAGTCGCACTGATCGGCAAGTTGCGTAATCATCTCCGCTGGGGCAGGACGTGCAAAGGTCGGTTTTGTTGCATGAATCACATCAGCGACTTTGAATTTTTCGAGCATCAGTTCTTCGACACGTTCAAGAAAAATATCGCTGCCGTTTTTGCTGATGTTCAACAAGCCCATCACCTTGCCGTTAAGTTCATCAAGACGGGGCGCAAGGAATTTTCCTGATACGCCACCTTGATCGGTTGGATTAAGTAAAATTATGTTTGCCATTTGATAACCTCCTCATTAATTGTCAATTGTCAGTCGTCACCGAGTGGCAACTCATGTGACTTGAAGCAACTTGCACACTCCCAAGAGTATTACTTCTCGAAACGCAGATTGATATTAAATCTCATATCGAACAAGTTTACGGGCGGCTTCGATAACATCATCCTTGTCCGGGATGACAAAGTCTTCCATGACAGGTGCAAATGGAACAGGTACAGGCGCGGCGGCGACCCGCTCAATCGGTGCATCAAGATAATCAAAGGCTTTCCGCACGACAAGCGCCGCAAGCTCTGCCCCGAAGCCAGCCCGTCCCACCGCCTCGTGCGCAATAATCAGACGATTGGTTTTTCGGACAGAATTGAGAATTGTTTCTTCGTCTAGCGGAACAAGGGTTCTCGGATCGATCACTTCT
>JADFGN010000626.1 GCA_022567695.1 Candidatus Poribacteria bacterium
TAAATTTCTCAAACGAGAGATCCTCGAGCCAATCGCCGACCGCCTGGCAAGTTTGTGATAAAGTCGCAAAGAAATTGTTCTTGGTAATCTCCGCTCTCATTTGACGCCATAACCGTTCAATGAGGTTCAGCCATGGACTATACGTGGGGAGATACACCGGGTAAATCATTTCGCAATGCGCGGAGAAAAACGGTGCTAATAGCTGTGTGGTGTGCGTCGATGCATTGTCCCAAACCAGGAAGATGAACCGATCACCAAACATCTCACACAGCGAGATTAGGAAGCTTTCTACCTCCATGGTTCGCTTTCTGGAAAACATCTGGTACAGTCCCTCTCCGCTGGGGTATACAATCCCTCCGAGAAGGTATTCGACCGCATCGGTACCCGGAGAGAGGATTTGATTCTGATGGTGAATCCATTGATAATCCTTGCCAGTGTCGGGACACCAATGAATCTCGGTCTCATCATAGTAAATCAAGACCGCCGCTTTCGTTTCTGTCGGTCCAATAATACCCGGGGCAATCGCCAAGACATCATTACTCGTCAATTGGTCGGTTTCGGCTTTTTTTTTAGCGTGTCGACCCGATCCCGTTTGACGGTATAGTCTGGGTCTGGGGAGGTGATTTTCAGTTGGCTGCGGCCCATGTTGATTTTGTGTTGGCGGAGAATATACCACAAGTGCGAGACACTTATCTTCACATCGTAGTAGAGGTGGAGATACTCGGATAACAATTGAAGTGTCCAATTATAGCTCTTGGTGTTGAGTTTGTCGAACGAGATCGGCGGCTGATGAATAATCTCCTCCCATTGTGTTTGGGTGAACTGGAGTGTCGCCGTTCGTCCCGACTTTTTGCAGGGCGTCAGTGGAGCGAGCCCCCTCTGATTATAGGCATGAATGAATTTCCGTATCGTCTGTGGGGTTAATTGGAAGATAGCCGACAGTTCACTGACTGTTCTGCCTTCGGACGAAAGTCGAACAGCCATCAGTCGTCGATAGATGTATGGTTTATCGGCGCATCTGATGGCATCAATCAGTTCCGCTCGAGTCGATTCCGATTCGTCATCCGCATGGGCAAATATCATGGGCAAAGCTCCTCATAGAAGATTTTCCCATAGTATACCGGAATCGACTCAAAAAGGCTATAGTTTATTTCCGAAAATTAGTTAGATATAGTGCTTTTAGGGATTTGCGGGGACATATCGAGAATCTGGATGAGAATGGTTTTACTATCGTACACGGCGTTGTTACTGAAGATGAGTTGCTTTTTCTTCGGGATGCGATGGATCATATTTACGCGACCTATGATCCAGAACGGGATGGACTTCGGCGAGTAGAGGGCTCTCACTTTGCCTCCAACTTGGTGAACAAGGGATCATTTTTTGAGTCTATCTTTCTCCGCCATCCTATTTATGCCCTCGTGCGTTATCTGCTTGGGGAGGACTGCATTCTCTCAAGCCTCAATTCGTTGGAGCCTTTAAAGGGGCAAGGCAACCAACGCCTTCATCGGGACCTTCCGCCCGGGGATTCACCGCAGGAGCCAATTGTCGCTAACTCATTGTGGGCGATTGATGATATGGACCGGGACAATGGCGCAACTCGGTTGATTCCAGGGAGTCATAAGGATTCTCACCCGCCGCCCGATGATGAAGAGGGTGTTATCTATGCCGAGATTCCCGCAGGGGATGTTATTGTCACCAACGCTCACGTTCTTCATGGCGCGTCTGCGAATCCATCCGGACGTCGGCGGCGTGTTATGCACGGCTATTTTACGAAGAACGGACTTTCACAGCAGCTTCGACAAAGGGAGTACCTGTTGCCTGAAGTTTTTGCCCGACTGTCGCCGCTTGCCCGCAAGGTTTTGGCGCTGGATTCTTGGTGAGGGTGCAACTGAAGGCTGATTCTCCATCCCTTTCTGGTGTGGCATTCCTCGATTATGATAACGATGGTTTTTGCGATATCATAATCGCAAATGGACATCTCATTGATTTGATCAGTAGACCGGCAATCGGCTAACCTATCAGATCTAAAGGAGGACAAAAAATGAGAACGGTATTTTTCGTATTATCGGCTTTGGTTTTGACGGCATTAGCGTTTCCTTCGTTGAAGAGTGCAGAAGCACTGACATGGGAATTTGATGATGACGCCGAAGAGAAGGATTGGCAAGCTATCAAGGGAGACTGGGAAGTTGACGCTAAAGCGGGGGTTTTGATTGGTTCATCTGACGCTGATGAAGGTACCGCTATTGTCAGCGAAAACGTATGGGATGAGGCTTGGGAAGACTATACCTTTGAAGTCAGAGTGAAAAACATGGGCACCAATAACCATTTCGGTGTCGGCTTTCGGGATGACGGTGCGGGAAATCATTACGGTTTCTACCTGAATGATGCCGCCGACGGAAACTATTGGTTCGGTTTCTTCAATGGGGGTTATACGGCTTTTTCCCCGTGGGGCCCTTCGGGAGGCGCTCGACCCTTTGGGCACGAGACGCACTTCGGGTCAATAACCTAAAGGTGACCGAATCACATGACATCTGGGGCGTAGGGTTTGCGGGAATTCTGAAGAACTGTTTCGCCGTTCTGGCCGGCTTGGAGCATGCAAGGGGTCAGAAGGAGAGCTCTCTCAAAGGGGTCGTTGTGTATTACAAACGTGAAGCCCAGCGGTTTATTCTCGCCAACGGCGGCTTCATGGAGACTATGGCTGGTGCCAGCGGTGGCGATTTCGATATGTGTTGCACTCCGGGGGCGGGCAGTCGTAACTTCGACTTTGGGGTGGACTGTTGGAGGTATTATGAAGAGCTAGGGAGTGGGCGGGCAGCGGCCCAGGCAGCTCAAGCCGCCAGCGGCAAGACCATCGAGTCCTACTATGGGCTGCCAGCACTGCTCCAACGTGCGTTGGAGACGAGGGTTGACACGCCGGGCCTACGGGAACTGTACAAGTTCCTCTATGGTGACGAGCCCTATACCCCCGAAGCCATGCTCGAGACTGTGCGTAGGGCGTATTATGCCTGGTGCGATCACCCAAGCTGGCTCCAGCAAGCGTATCAAGTGGCGCGCGGTGGGATTTATGGCCTGCGCCATCGGGGGCCTTGGCACCCCTGACGATGGCTTACCGCATCAACAGGTGCGCCACACCATCTCTGCACTGCCGCCTGAGCACCTTTCCGAGCCGATGGATAATTCTGTAACATATCGCCTCAATTTTCCGATGCCTTCGTGTCACTTTACTTGGTAAATGAGCCAATTCTTTACACGATAAATGAACCCGTCACGCCTTGCCTATGGTAATGCCCCTGTAGGTTTGGAAACACTCATTCTGTTTCAATCGGATATAAAAATCCGTTTAGACCGTCTGAACTATCAACCAACATGTTGGACAATCACACGCCTCCAACGCTCATCAGCCGTCTCAAGCAAAAATCTCATGATGTGACCTGTGGAGTCTTGCTGTATCCTGATACTCCACCCCTTCGCTATCCTTCGCCTCGATGATGCCATCGGTCATGAAAACAACTACATCGCCACTTTGGAGCTGAAACGCAATTTCTCGGTATGATATACCCGCCATCATGCCCAGCGGCATCCCTTTGGCGAGAAGCGGCGTCAGTTGACCGTTTCGTAGAAGTTGGGGGTGGGCATGATGACCGGCGTTGGCAAGCGTTAGCTTTTTCGCCACGCCGTTGATAAGCCCGATGACCATGGCGATCTCATTTCGTCACTTAACTCCGAAGTTTTTAGTTGACCTTTATTCGACACGCCAATTTTTCACATTGGGGCAAATCAGATCTTTTTCAACATTCAGTAGGAGCACTTGCGGATCTGAAGTCCATCGGCGTCGAATATGGTCTCTATTTCCTTCGCATTTTTCTCTATCCGCTGTATAAGCTCCCTTATCCGCCCGCCCACTGATTTATGATACGCCAGATAAACTGTGCGTCCCGTCAGATCCGGAAGATAGTCTTTCACTCCCAAGCTCTCAAGTCCGACAACTCGCTCCGCAAGATATATATCTCG
>JADFGN010000627.1 GCA_022567695.1 Candidatus Poribacteria bacterium
ATCGAACTGGCTGAGACCTCCGCCTCTCGTGCCAAACCACAAATTCCCCCTGCTGTCTTGGAAGATAACCGTCACAGCCGGGCTCACTAGACCGTCAGCAACGGTGTAAGTTTTCCACGGCCCCTCGTGTGCACAGACGGGCAATGCAAACAGTAGCACAAATGAAAGCACAAGCAGGAGTTGTTTTCTCATAGCATTAACTAACTCGACAAACAAATTAGGCATTTTGGAATGCAAGACTTGTCTTGCTGAGTCTTTGCAAAACAGAAAAGTTATTTACGATTGTTTCAAACCGTTAACCCGAGTTGCTTACCGAGTTTGTTTAAAAGCTTATTAATCTTGGTTTTGTTTATTCGATTATTTTTGATAAACTCCTGATATTCCGGCGGAAGGTTCGTCGGTATCATTGAAAGCGAATTTGCCTCGCGTAAGGCAAGAAGTCCGATAAACAGGTTCATCTCAGGCGAATAGTCCGGCACAAAATCGGTCGCAGCTTCAATAAGGTCTGCTTCGGTCATAGTTGGGCGGTTATTGCGTTTTGCGATGTTATAACTTCGCTGTACGATCACTCCAAGCTCTCTAGCACTAAGTCCATTTGTATATGCATCCGCGGCAATTTGGCCGAAGTCAATTCTTTGTCCATCGATTCCATAGCCCTTGCATATCACCTCTAGAAGTTGCGCGCGTTCAGCCTCCGATGGTGGGAGAAAAATCAATTTATAATCGAAAAGTCCCGATCGCCGAAAAATCGGATCTAGCAGGTCCGGACGAGACGATGCTCCAATCCAGATCACCTGACCGTGCAACGACGGGTCGCGGATTGTATTTAACAGTTCAACAGGCAACATGCTGTCGGCGCGCTCGGGGGTCGTATCTGCCCGCAGTGTCCCTTGATCGGCTTCTTCGATAAACACAACGGCAGGTGTCAACGCCCGGATGAAATTGATTGCGAAGGTCAAGTTACGCTCATAGATGCGTTCCTCGACGCCGGGAGCCGCATATTCAATACCGATTCCCTCGCGTGCATTTTTCAACTGCACAAATGGCATATTTCCATGACCTGCAAGCAGTTTAGCCGCCATAACTTTACCTGTACCCGGCAAGCCTAAGAATAACATTCCATGTGGCACACGCCGGAGATCGCCTTCATTCATGGCATCCACAACGTCCCGAATGACATTGATTACATGGTCCAATCCGATCGCCGAGTCCAGATCGGAAGAGGTCCCGCCGACGGTGAGAATACCGCGGCTCAAAATGTCAACGCTTTCGCGACGATAGGTTTCCACCAACTCGCGGCTGATTGGCTGCTGTACCTCTTCCGCTCTCAACGCACCGTCGTGTATGCCGAAAAGATTCAATCCTGCGGTGTCCCTCGCCAACTGCTCCTTGGTGAGGTCTGGCGCAAGGGTGAGCCGGGAGGTAAATTGGGCACGATTGTCGGGCTTTCCCTTAATCGGAAGATTCATGAGATGCTCGATAAATTTCAGCCGCTCATCGTAATCTGGGAGTGGGACTTCGATGACAGGTATATCCGGGTTCTTGGTCAGGCCGGGGTGGACTTCGGAAAGATTTTGTGTCATAAGCAGAACAATGTGCTTTTTCAAGCGCATATCCAAATCCATCGCCCAGTGTTGAAAAGTTTCGAGAAACATCAATGGATCGTGGCCGGTATCGATAGAAAGGTCTTTACCTTTGATGCTCATTGTATTTCTTTGAAGTGTCGTCAACTCCGCGTTAGGCACAATCTTCTCCATGAAGTTGATGACCACTCCTGCTTTAACGCCATCTTGATGAAGTAGTGCATCCAATTTCTCCCGCAATTCCTTGCCCGGCGGGAGTTTGCTCGTGATGAAGGGATCTTCATGTATTTTGCCGACAATTAACTTTGAGTTAATTGGTGTTCGTCGCGGCTGCGCCCTCTCTTCTCTAATAACCTCCCATTCGGCATCCTGAACTTCCACAACATTGCCATGCGCATCTTCCCCCACAAGGTTGAAGGCATGCGGTTCCCCAGGGGGAATCCTGCGCGTTGACTGATCAATTTTTAGCTGCGTCAGCTTGCCGGGAACAACCGTAATCTCCTCCGATTCTACCCGCTTTTCCGGGCCGATAATGTGAGCGCGAACTCGACCTTTTCCAGCTTTCGTTGCGATAAAGACACCGTCTCTTGTCATCGATCCAATCTCACCGATAACCTTCCACCGTGCATGTTGGACGCCAATTTCACGTCCTGAACGATCATAAGCGGTGAGTGTGAATCTGAACATCTTTCCCGACTCGATTTCAAGCCGTTTTGGGGAAATCTCCAGTCGGTGAATTTGGTCAGTCGTGACCAGAATTTGATCGGATTCCGCACTGATTTGTCCAACAGTGGCACGGATACGTGTAAGGCCCATCCGGTCGGCAATGAATTTTCCATCAGGCCGGAACTCTCCCATCGGTGGAATCTCGACAGTTCCTCCTTCCCATTCTTCCTCATGAGGAAGCAAGCCCAACATTTTCTGCACAGATTTCCATTGATTGATATAGGGCCAGACTACCCCCTGCGACGGACTATATCCGATTACCAGATCACAATCCGCCACATTTAACTGTTCCATCAAATAGTACAGCATCGGTAGGTAGCCGTAAACTTCATCATGTGCCAGGTCGTGTACATTGAAATGAAGTAAAAACAGATGGGCAGATCCGGCTTTATATTCTGCAGCAATCCGATCCCAGAATTTAGGCACAGTCTTTCTCTCCTTCACTGGAAAATCATTCGCGTGCGGCTATAAAAGTAGATTGGCGAGGTTAAAATATTATGTCAACTCTGATACTATCATCCGAGATGGCAAATTTCAAGGGCTAAAAACTATTGACAAAAATTGCGAGATATGCTAAGCTATGATTTGTCCGTATGTGGACCGAAAGGAGGTGATCTTGTTGCTACCATCATGTAGCGGCATGATCATGGGAGGTGCTGTCTCTTAGCGAGACGGCGCGACTGTCTCTTTAAGAGGCAGTGCTTCCCTTGATTATTCCGTTTTAAAGATGAGCAGGGCGAAATTCGCCCTGCTTTTTTATTTTCTATTATAGGTTCAAAGTACCATACTTCATCTTGAAAATGACTTGGAGAGGGAAATATGATTCGCGTTATTATCGATGGCGCCTGTGGGCGAATGGGCAAAATGATCACCCAAGGTGTCGTCCAACAAGAAGACATGCAGATTGTCGGTGCAATTGAGTATGCTGGAAACCCTCAGATTGGTGAGGATGTCGGAGAGGTGGCTGGTGTTGGCCCACTCGGAGTGTCGGTCGGTGGCAATCTGTCATCAATTCTGGGTGAGGCAGATGTTGTTATCGAATTCACAACCCCGGGCGCGACGATTGAAAACCTTCGTAGCGTTGTTGAAGCGGATAAAGCTATGGTAATTGCGACGACGGGATTCGCGGATGAAGAACTCGCGCAGGTTCATGAACTCGCTGCTCAGATTTCGTGTGTGATGGCACCCAATATGAGTGTCGGTGTCAATGTCATGCTACAAGCGATTCAAGTCGTTGCAAAGGCACTCGGTGATGATTATGACGTTGAAGTGATCGAAGCGCATCACAACCAAAAAGTGGATTCGCCTTCTGGCACGGCACTAAGAATCGCTGAAGTCCTTGCCGACGCCCTAGACAGAAACCTGACGGAAGTCGGTGTTTACGGTAGGCACGGCATCGTCGGGAAACGTCCGAGGAAGGAGATTGCGATACACGCTATCCGTGGTGGCGATATCGCCGGCGATCACACTGTCCTTTTCGCCGGAGCCGGTGAGCGAATCGAAGTTACGCATCGAGCGCACAGCCGTGAGGCGTTCGCGAGAGGCGCGATTCGTGCGGCAAGGTGGGTGGTGAACGCGCCAAAGGGATTGCACGATATCAGTGAGGTTTTGTTTTAACTAATTTTCGTGAATAAGTTCCCGCAAGAAATCAGTTATCATGCGGGTCCTGTGGTTTAAAATATATACTTTAATAGAG
>JADFGN010000083.1 GCA_022567695.1 Candidatus Poribacteria bacterium
GTATCAGCGTGGAAAAGACAGAAATCAACCTCGATTTCACAAATCAAGGAATTAACATTCACCGCTTAAACGGCAAATTAAACGGTGGCACATATCAGATCCGCGGCTCCGTCCAATCTGATTGGCATCGTATTGAATATCTGGATCTTTTCTTTGACCTTCAAGATGGCGCCATCTTCGAGCAACCTGACTACTGGTTTCGATGTGACGAAGCTAACTTAACGATGAAAGGCAGAGTTGAGAGGGATGGTACGGTAAGACTCCCTACACTCACCGGATCGATGCAAATCACGGAAGGTCGATATAATCAATCCTGGAAGGAGCTTGTTAAGCAGTGGTTCGACAAAGAATCGGAAATCCAGTTTGAGGTATTGTCAGATTACCCGATCTTGCGAGATTTCCAATTCGATATCGACCTCCTCGTTCCCGACAACTTCTGGGTTGTCTCCGACTTAGGGGAACTAGAAGTTGAAGTCTCCGTGAATGGGAAAATCTCAGGCAGAATTCAGAAGCCCATTTTTAATGGACGTGTCGATCTATTGCAAGGGAAATTTTCATTTTTCGCACTGGATTATCCGTTCACAGTTAAGGAAGGTTCGTACATCGAAAACGAGAATTTCTTTGAATTCAATCCGAAATACCAAATTAACGCCGAAACCACCCATCCGATTCGGGGCGTCACAATGTTGACGACCGATGGCCGTGCTCGCGTCAAGGATATTCGAGTTATCGTGAGTTTGAGCGGGTATCTTAACCAACAACCACTTCCAAAGTTCCAAGTGGAAGTGGTGCGCAAAAGCGTGGGAGAAGAATATCAACCTCTGACTGAGAAGCAGATTATTTCTTTTTTGACACCGTTCGGGGAATTCGGGGAAGCGGAAACACCAACTTCGGAGACATTATGGGCATCACTTCTCCTTCGATCGTCACAGTACTACGTCGGCAGTCACGTTGCAAAAGCCGCCGGATTGAGCAATGTTCAATTGGACATCAGCCCCGACGCGCTCGAAGAGTCACGATTCCTTTTGACCAAAGAACTCTTTGAACGTGTGTTCTTTACTTACGCTTCCACCTTCCAGATTCATGCAGAACCCCGTATTGAAGTGGAGTATCAGATCAACCGGCATATTTCAATCAAAGGTGAACGAAACGAGCAAGGGATATACGGCATTGACCTCCAACTGGAACAACGATTTTAAATGAAGCATTCCCGCCATAACGAGGCTATAGTGGCAATCATGGGTGGATACAAGGGATACAAGATGTAAGATGCAAGATGCAAGATACAAAATAACTCGTTTGACGTTTTACGCCTTCGGATTCTTGTTTTTTTCCAGCTTGGCGTGGGCAGAGCCCGTTGTTGTCGCGATTGAATATCGTTTGAACGGCGAGATAATCGACGAGGTCGCACAACTAGATAACTTGCGGCATAAAACGGTAATTGCGGTAGGGAAACCTCTATCTCGTTACGCCGTCCGCAAAAGCATTGAGGATATGTACTCAATCGGTGAATTTGCCCAAGTGGAGGTCATCAAAAGCAAGATGCCCGATGGCATTGCACTGATATTCCAACTCACAAGCAAGATTTTTGTACGACGAATCAAATTTAGCGGCAGTCGTTTAGATGAGGATCGGATGCGTGAGGTGATAAAATCCCGCCCGAACAAAGAATACAACGCACAGGTTGCAAGAGCGGACGCAGACAGTATTCGTAATCTTTACAAAGAACATGGATATTTTCAAGCGGAAGTTCTCTTTATTCCACCTGTAGACCTCCCACTTGGTGGTAAAATTGATTTGCTGTATAAGATAGTTGAGGGAACCCCAGCGTTGGTTCGAGCCGTCGAAGGATTTAACGACCTCTCTCTTAAATCCAAGGAATTAAAAAGAAAGTTGAAAAGCAGAGCAGGTCAACCCTACCAAAAGCAGTTGGTTGAAGAGGATATGCGCCGTCTTAAAGCATTATACCGCGAGAAGGGATATCTAACAGTACAAATTCAATATGTCCTGACTTATCATGAAAAATCCAATGAAGTTGCTCTGACCTTCAAAGTTGTTGAAGGAAAAAAGGTCAACGTTGAATTTGAACCCGATGACATCAATGATGAAGAGCTCCGGGAAATGATGAACCTGTTTAAACGGTACAATTATTCAGATGCCATCCTTGAACTGGATAGACAAAAAATCAAGCACTTCTATGAGCAGAAAGGATATCATAAACCAGAGGTGACCTATAAGAAGAAGGACTCCACTCGTGAAGTAACCATTCAATTCAAGATTGAGTTGGGCATCATCCCATACATTGCAGAAATTACTTTTGAGGGAAACAGAGACAAAGAACTTGACGATAAAGCGCTCTTGGAACTGATGAAAACCAAACCACGTAGCCAATGGACTATACCGGGATTTGGGTGGTTATTTTCTAAAGGCATTTTCGACCGGATGACCTTCCTCAATAATGATCTCCGTGCGCTAAAGCTTGCATATCGAAAAGGCGGCTATCCCAACGTACGGATTGACCACGATGAAGAAATTAAGGATGATCAACTCCACTTGCACATAAAAATCAGAGAGGGAAAATTCCTGTTTGGTTTTGATTCGGCGTTTCAAGTTAATTTAGACAACAACAGTATCTCAGCAAGTTTGCGGACAGTGTTTCAAGATGGAGGAATCTCACTTTCTCAAAATGTCAACGCCTCGATTGAAAAAGCAGAAAGCAATTGGCTGATTACCGATGTAGATGCCCAAAGGACCTACGCCGTGTGGAAAGAGGGAAATAAACTCAATGTTTACGAGGCGGAAAAACAGGTCATCGATCACGTTTCAATCCGAGGGAATCATGTATTGAAAACAGATGCATTATGGGCGAAACTTGACGCCGAAAAAGGAAAGCCTTACAGTGAAGATCTCGCGGATGGCGATCGCCTACACCTTCGATTACTTTATGCTCAGGAAGGGTATATCTACGCGAATATTGACTCGCCATACAATCCGGAAACCGGTATGTTGACATATCAGATTACCGAAGGGGAGAAAGCTGAGTTTGGCAGATTCTATTTCCACGGAAATCCGGGGGTCAAATTGCAGGTACTAGCGCGTGAATTTAAACATCTCGAAGGCGTCGCATATCAGCCCGACAGGTTAGAAGAAGCAAGACGGCGTCTGTATACATTTGGGCTCTTTCGGCGAGTAGACATCAAAACACCGGACAGATTTGAAAGAAAGCGAGTTGTAGATATCGATGTTTACGTCGATGTAAGAAAACCGCGGTCGATTAGTGTTAGTGGAGGCTATAGTCGGTCTGAGGGTATCCGTGGGACAATTGGATTTACTCACTACAACCTATTCAAACGGAACACGAGAATGGGAGGGAAACTCCGCGTCGGTACACGGGGGAATCTGTATGAATTCACGCTGATTGAGCCATGGTTAATCGGCCCGACGATAGGAACTCTCCGATTCTTTGAGGATAATCTGGAAGAACAGGACGATACACGTGCCAGGGGTGGAACGGCAAATCTTGCGAGAAGACTTGGGTTATTTAGTAATCTTGGCTTTCAATACAAGTTACAAGAATTGCGTCAGAAACTGGATTCTTCAGAGACGCATACAACGGTCAGCAGCCTAGGAATGTCATTTCACCGGGATAATCGGCTTAATTTTCTCGATCCCAGAGATGGTTGGCTCAATGAGTTTGCCATCGAATACGCCGGCGGATTTCTCGGTGGAAAAACTAGCTTCACCAAATTTACGGCCGATAACCGTTTGTATCGGCAAATCGGAGGGATGGTTTTTGCTGGGGCGCTTCGGCTTGGATATGCACAAGGATTGCGGTCAAACCGCAAACGGGCAATCGCGTCGTTTGAACGATTTCGCGCAGGTGGCTCGACAACGGTAAGGGGTTACGAGGAAAGATCTTTAGGACCGGTTGATGAATCGGGCAATCATCGAGGTGACGTGAGGCTTATTCTGAATACGGAATTACGCTTCCCAATATACAAGCGTGTTGGCGGCGTGCTCTTTTTCGATGCAGGAAACGTCTGGAATGACTTATCGGGGATTAAAGATGCTTCGCCGCTTCTCCATTCCTCAGTTGGCATAGGTGTGCGCGTTAACACGCCTCTGGGTCCTGCCCGAATCGACTACGGCTTTCCTCTGGTCACAGGCAATTCTCGGAAAGTTTATTTTGAATTGGGGCATGCGTTCTAGGCGTGGAAAGTATCTATCAATAGCGAGTCTTGCACCAAACCATGAAACGCTGTCGCTGTGCTGACGATATGACAAAGAAAGAAAGAAGATAAGTCGTGTGTTTTGAAAAACGGTGGTCTAGAAAAATTACCCTAATTTGTTCTGAAAAATGGTATACTGATAGCTTCGATTTTCTAACGCCCGTTGCCAACCGAGAGTTTGATCCAAGCTGATCTACCGAAGTCAAGTTGGGCTAAAGTAATTCTGCAAAAACTGTCAGAATGATAACTAATTTTCACAAACAAACTATCGTTTTGGCCTGTCATTCCTTCGCTGCGCTCGAGGACAGGCCTGAGCACAGCGAAAGATCTCTCTTAGCCTATTACGAGATTCTTCGCTTCGCTCAGAATGACAATTTTAATACTGAAAATTAGTTACAAGGACATTTTCAATTAAATACGCTTCAAACGTGCAATGCGTAAATCATTGCTCATCAGTTCGTATGCGGAGGAATTGTAGTCATGTCAAGTAAGCTCAAACGTCATAGCTACGCGATCACCGATGGACCCGATCGCGCAGCAGCACGGGCGATGCTGATGTTTGGCGAAAACGGGCTAACGCCTGAAGATTTAGATCGCCCAATTATCGGCGTTGCCAACACATGGATCGAGATCGGACCTTGTAATTTTCACCTGCGACGACTCGCTGCGAAGGTGAAAGAGGGTATCCGAGCTGCCGGCGGCACGCCACTCGAATTCAACACAGTCAGTATTTCAGATGGTATCACAATGGGCACTGAAGGGATGAAAGCGTCTCTCATTAGTCGTGAGGTCATCGCAGATTCTATCGAACTTGTCGTCCGCGGAAATATGTTCGACGGAGTCATCGCGCTCTGCGGGTGTGATAAAACTGTGCCTGGCACTGTGATGGCTTTAGCGCGAGTTGATGTTCCGTCGCTGACACTCTACGGCGGGTCAATCATGCCCGGTCAGTATCACGGAGAAGATATAACAATTCTGGAAGTTTTCGAGGCGGTTGGGAAACATGCAAAGGGCACAATCAGCGTTGAGGAACTTGACGACTTAATCAGCAAAGGCTGCCCTGGTGCCGGTGCATGTGGTGGACAGTATACCGCTAATACGATGGCTACCGCAATTGAGTTTCTCGGAATAGCTCCAATGGGAAGCGGCAGTTATCCGGCAATCCATCCAAAGAAGGATGAAGTCGCTTTTAATGCAGGGAAACTTGTGATGGACATGGTAGAACATGACCGACGACCCAGTCAGATTATCACGCGGAAATCAATCGAAAACGCAATTGCTTCAATCGCTGCAACGGGTGGTTCGACAAATGGCGTGCTTCACTTGTTAGCAATAGCCTACGAATCTGACATTGCTTTGAATCTGGATGACTTTCAAGAGATCAGTTCGCGAACACCACATTTAGCCGATCTCAGGCCGGGTGGTCGCTTTGTCGCGACAGACCTACACGCGGCTGGCGGAATTCAACTTGTCGCCAAGCGGCTTCTCGAAGCAGGTTTCCTACACGCCGACGAACTCACCGTCACAGGAGAAACAATCGGTGAGGAAGCTGCGAAAGCTATCGAAACAGAGAATCAGAAGGTTGTTTATCCTGTTTCCGACCCAATTAAGCCGACGGGTGGGCTTGCCATCCTCAAAGGCAATCTCGCTCCGGAAGGTTGTGTCCTCAAAGTTGCCGCCCTGAAGCGAACTCTCCATCGTGGACCCGCACGGGTTTTCGAGCGTGAGGAGGATACCTTCGCAGCAATCAAGGAGGGCACCATCAAGGCCGGCGATGTCATTGTGATACGCTATGAAGGCCCGGCGGGTGGTCCCGGAATGCGCGAAATGCTTGGAGTTACTGCGGCAATCGTCGGGGCGGAACTCGCGGACGATGTTGCATTATTAACTGACGGTCGGTTTTCCGGTGCAACCCGAGGATTTATGGTCGGCCACGTTGCTCCTGAAGCCATGCGTGGTGGTCCAATTGCTATACTTCAAGACGGTGATATTATCACACTTGATGTTGAGAAGCGCCGAATTGATGTTGAATTGTCAGATGAAGAAATTCAAGCGAGGCTCAGTAAATGGAGTGCGCCTGCTCCGCGCTATACTCGTGGCGTAATGGCAAAGTATGCACGTATGGTTTCTTCAGCTTCCCAAGGGGCTATTACCGGATAGGAAGGAAAAGTGGGAGTAATGAGGAAAGCAATCTTTTTTCCTCACGAGCTATTGCGTTTAAAATTTTGCCCATCACAATTGTACAGAGGAAATAAAAAATTTATGGGGCGATCAAAAAACTTGTTAACCATCGAGGAAGTACGCCAACGCGAAAAGAGGTTCAAATGGGGATTAAATATTTTGGCGGTTGTTGCCACAGCTATCATAACATATCTTATTTTGTCTCTTATTAATTTATGATTGATAGTCCTAAATTCATCATTGATATTTCTGTGCCGTTGGGGGAATCGACACCTGTTTTTCCGGGCGACCCACGGTTGTCAGTTTCGCGAGATATGCAGATTGCGAAAGGAGAAGCCTACAATTTCTCAACCGTTTCGATGGGCGTTCACACAGGCACCCATGTCGATGCCCCCTGGCATTTCCTTGACGATGGTGGAAAGCTAGATCGGGTTCCACTCAATTCCCTCATCGGTCAAGCAAAGGTTTATAACCTCACCGGATTAGAGCGCATCACCGCATCATCCCTCGCCGAACTTGCCATCGAATATGGCGAGCGTGTTCTCTTCAAAACAGACAATTCAGAACTATGGGATGAACCCGACAAGGTCACATCAGATTACGTCGCACTCACCGGAGACGCGGCTCAATTTCTGGTGTCGCGGCAGGTCCAGGCTGTGGGCATCGATTGCCTCTCAGTGGATGAACCCCACCGATCAGACTTCCCCGTTCATCATGCCTTACTCAAAAACCGAATCACAATTATCGAAGGGCTTAATCTTCGTCATGTCAGCGAGGGTAAGTATTTCCTAATCTGTTTACCGCTCAAGCTCTCCGACGTTGAGGCCGCGCCAGCACGTGCCGTTTTGTTGCGGTAGTGTTGTTTTACAAATTCTGACCGAATATGGCAAGAGGGACAAGAATCCAATGAAAGAGATAAAAACTGCCTTTTATTTAGGGGATTGCCTAGAGGTATTCGCTAATTTTGAGGCAGATAAATTTGACTTGATTATCACGTCCCCACCATATGCGGACAGCAGATCAAAAACTTACGGAGGAATCAAGCCCGATGAATACGTAGACTGGTTTCTTCCCAGATCCAAAGAGATGCTAAGAGTGCTAAAGCCCAACGGCACATTCATCTTAAACATCAAAGAAAAGGTTGTTGCCAGCGAGAGACATACCTACGTCATTGAGTTGATACTTGAAATGAGAAAGCAGGGGTGGTTGTGGACAGAGGAATTTATCTGGCATAAAAAAAATTGCTACCCGGGAAAATGGCCAAATAGGTTCAGAGATGCTTGGGAGAGATGTTTACAGTTTAACATAAACAAAAAATTTAAAATGTATCAGGAAGCAGTTATGATTCCAATGGGGAATTGGGCTGAAAAGAGATTGAAGAAGCTCAGTGAGACGGATAAGATTCGGGACACCTCCAGAGTTGGTAGTGGGTTTGGTAAAAATGTCTCAAACTGGCTAGATCGAAAGATGGCTTACCCAACAAACGTTTTACATTTGGCTACAGAGACAGGGAACAGAAAACACAGTGCAGTTTTTCCGAAAGCATTGCCAGAATGGTTTATTAAGCTGTTCACAAAAGAACATGATTGGGTGCTCGATCCGTTCGCGGGTTCTGGTACGACATGCCAGGTGGCTCAGAATCTGGCAAGAAATTCCATTGGTATTGAAATGTTGCCTGAGAACTATGAGCTGACAAAGAAGAATATTAAACCAACTCAATATCTGTTATTTGAAGAGACACAGCATGAAACCCATTACGTCACAAGAAATAATTGATTACGTGGAAGCAAATATTCAGAAGTTTCATCAGAAACGGATAGAAAGCCTCCAAAAGCTGAAATTCAAAAATATCATCAAAAGGAAGAATCCTTACCTATTCAAGGCAAAAAATATCAACACCGCATCAGAATTCGTAACGACTATCTTAGACGCTTTTTTATCTTCACAAGAAGAAGGTATTTTTGGAGGTTTTTTAGAGGGACTCGCTATCTTTATTTGTAGCCACGTCTATGACGGTCAAAAATCCTCAGCAGAAGGCATTGATTTGGAGTTTAAAAAAGACAATGCAAGGTACATCGTATCCATTAAATCCGGCCCAAATTGGGGAAATAGTAGCCAAATTAAGAAAATGAAAGATAACTTTAGGAAAGCTAAAAGAATTCTTAGAACAAATACATCATCTATGAATGTCATCGCTGTTAACGGATGTTGTTATGGAAAGAATCGTGTTCCAGATAAAGGCGACTACTTGAAGTTATGCGGTCAGGAGTTTTGGTCGTTTATTTCAGGAAACGATAATCTGTATACTGATATTATCGAACCCCTCGGCCACAAAGCGAAAGAAAAAAATAATCTGTTTACGCAAGAATATGCCAGAGTAATCAACCAGTTTACTTTGGAATTCATCACGACATTTTGTGACTCTAAGGGCAACATCCGTTGGGAAGAGATTGTCAGATTTAATGCCCGCAAAGAACCCCCTCTAACTCCCCCTTCGTAAGGGGGAGAACATGCGGCCCCACGCTCTCCCCTCCTTACGAAGGAGGGGCCGGGGGAGGTTAACCTGTCTGCCCCTGAAGACCGATGACGGGGGGACAACCTCCTTTCAACCAAAGGTATAGTTATTCCGTTGCCAAGTATGGACAAAATTGTCGGTCGAAATTCAGTTCTAGAACTCATGCGTAACGGCAATCGTGAGATTGACCGCATCATAATTGCCCAAGGGAACAACCACCCGCGCCTTCGGCAGATTGTCTCGATTGCTCAGAGGAAACAAGTCCGTTGCGATTTCGCATCCCGCCGGGAGTTGGATGGGATTGAAGCCACTGTTCCACATCAAGGGGTCATCGCATTCGTCAGTCCGGCAAGCTATATCGATGTCGAAATGCTTGTGGAAAACGCCCAAGAGGGTGAGAGTCCTCCGCTACTGATCATGCTGGATGGGATTCAAGACCCTCGAAATCTCGGTGCAATCATCCGAACTGCCGACGCCGTTGGTGCCGATGGAATCGTGATTCCGAGAAATCGGGCGGCTGGCGTGACAACAGCCGCGCATAAAGCTTCGGCGGGAAGTTTAGAGTATATGCCGATTGCCCAGGTCACAAACCTGACGCGAACAATTGAAATGTTCAAATCGGCTGGTATTTGGGTTGTCGGGGCGGATGGACAGGCACCGACCAACTATACACAAGCGGATTTTACTGTGCCCATTTGCCTTGTCTTGGGAAGTGAAGCGGCAGGCCTAAGACGACTCGTGAAAGAAAAATGCGATCTACTGGTCCGTTTACCGATGTTTGGTCATGTGCCAACGCTGAATGTATCAGTGGCTACAGGGGTGCTATTATACGAGGTTGTGCGCCAAAGGTGTTGAGCAGAATGACGGAATCATAAATCCTAATGCCTACCTACATCAATCCCTCTTCTTTCAAGCTGGTATAACATCCGTCTCCGATGATAACGTGATCTATCACCGGTATTTGAATATAACTTCCAGCTGTGATTAACTGCTTCGTTGCTTGTATATCCTCTCGACTTGGCGATGGATCGCCAGACGGATGGTTATGAACAAGAATAATTGATGCCGCTGATTCTTCAATCGCAAAACGAAAGACTTCACGCGGATGGATGATACTCGCGTTTAAGCTTCCCTCAAAAATCTGTCTATGTTTAGTCACGTTATTTTTTGTATCGAGGCAAAGGACGTATAAAACCTCATTTTGGCGATCACGCATTGAAGACATCATGATTCGGGCGACATCGGTGGGAGAGGAAATTTGTGGCTTTTCCTCAAAGAAGGCTGCCATTCGTCTGCCCAATTCAAAGGATGCCATGATTTGCCCGGCTTTCACGTTACCCAATCCTTTGATGCCTTCTGCAATCTGAATCTCGTTGTCATTTGACAGGCGTTTCAAGCTACCGTCATACTTCTGAAGTAACTGTTCTGCAACTTGAACAGCCGTTGCCTGCCCCGTGCCTGTGCGAATGATAATGGCAATGAGTTCCGATGTCTTTAAAGTTTGGGGGCCATATTTATAAAGCCTTTCAAGAGGGCGCTCATCTTCGGGTAGATCTTTCAGCCGAATGTGATAATTGGTAGGTTCCATACTAAAATATGTTATCCTCTTTTTGGGGTTGGAATTGGTATCATACCACGCCAAGAGAAAACAGATCAAGCGAAAAGTTTCAAAGCACAATATCCGGCCAACCAACTCAATCAGAAACAGAAGAAGAGATTACTGCACTGTGAAATAAATTCTGAGGGGCAGACGTGTGGGAGGGAGGACTATCTCCCGATTATCGCGGCTACAAGCCGCTCCCACAGTTAAAGTCTACGTTGAGGAATAGATGCAATTAACTCGCTTTTCACGCGGATTAAGCGACCACCAGATCAAGATAGCGTTCATCATGCCGACGATGATTTTGCTCATCTTGATGAATATTTTCCCACTGCTGTGGTCGCTATACTTGAGTTTTCATCGCTATAGGGCTTCGATGCCGAACCGGCCAGCAAAGTTTATCGGCGTTCAGAATTACGCTAGATTACTCTCCGATCCGGAGGTTTGGGGATACTTCCGGACGACCGCCTATTTTGTCATTGTTGCAGTTGTCGCTCAATTTCTCATCGGTTTTGGCCTCGCACTACTTCTCAACCGTGAGTTCCGGTATAAAGGCTTTATCACTACGCTCATCCTGTTACCGATGATGCTTTCACCAGTCGTTGTCGGATTGTTCTGGCGATTTCTTTTTGCCTCTGATTCTTCAGGATTGATCAATTATTTTTTGACGCCCTTGCTGAATCTATTCAACGCCCAGCCAATTCGTTGGACAACAGATCCCAAGATTGCGATGATCGCCGTCGTAATTGTCGATACGTGGATGTGGTCTCCCTTTATGATGCTAATCTCTTTAGCCGGATTGTCTGCGGTTCCGAAATATCTCTACGAAGCCGCTGATGTAGACCGTGCCTCTGGATGGTTCAAGTTTCGCTGGATTACCCTACCGATGGTTTCCCCACTCCTGCTTATCGCACTGTTGTTTCGCACAATGGATGCGTTCAAAATGTTCGACATTGTTTACGTGCTCACTCGTGAAGGGGGACCGGGCACCGTGACAGAAACCGTCTCGATGAACCTCTACAAATTGGCGTTTCGGAATTTTAATACCGGCAAGGCATGTGCGATGGCGTATATTCTCCTGATTATCATCGTCGCGCTCAGTAACATTTATGTCAAATATCTGAATAAAGTCAAGGGGGAAGCGTAAGTTGAATCAAGTTGAAGAGAAGCAGAAATCCCGAGCTATCGGACACAAAGGATTTGGCCACTACATCGCCCTGATTATGATTGCGATTGCCGTTGTAATCTACCTGATTCCGATCTACTGGATTGTCGCAACGTCTTTGAAGTCACCCGGCGATATTGCAACGCGAGTTCCCAAATTCCTGTTTCGGATGACGTTGGACAATTATCGGAAATTGATGCCACCTGAAACACCCGGAATTACCTATGTTTTCCTTATTGAAGCGATAGTTGGAATCCTCCTCCTCTTTCTCCCTTTACACCGGATGTTGGAGCGTTCTTCTATCGTGCGACGTTTTCCATTGGTTTATAATGGTTTGTTCTTCCTGACATGCCTCTACGCTATTATAAACACCACCAATTACAATTTTCTGATGTTGGTGTTCTGTGGAATCGGCGTCTACTGGCTGATTTCAAAAACGACAACGGATGCGAAACAGATTCGCTTCTCCTTCGTCAATGCAGGAATATTCGCGGTTGTCGCCGTTTGTTTATCGCTGGCACACGGCGGATCCAAATATTTCCATCAACTGTTGAATAGTATCATCGTTGGGGTCGGTAGCACCGGGCTCGCCGTTGGACTCGGTACGCTTGCCGCTTATGCGTTTTCGCGCTTCAAAGTCGCGGGAAAAGAGGACCTGCTCTTTTTTATTCTAAGTACCCGCATGTTGCCGCCTGTCGTTGTCGTCATTCCGATTTATTTAATGTACAGCGCACTCGGACTGAGAGATACGCATTTGGGGCTGATTCTGCTCTACACCACTTTTAACGTGTCATTCGCCGTTTGGCTGATGAAAGGCTTTATTGATGAAATCCCCAAAGAGTACGAAGATGCGGCACTCGTTGATGGATATACTCGCTTCCAAACCTTCCTGAAAGTTGTCCTTCCACAATCCGTAACAGGGATCGCCGCAACCGCCGTTTTCTGTCTGATTACCGCGTGGAATGAGTTCGCATTCGCGCTTGTTTTAACAGAGGTCGGTGGCAAGGCAGTGACCGCTCCACCCTCGATTACGAGCGCAACCGGTTCCGGTGGCGTGGAATGGGGCAAGATTGCAGCCGCAACATTTGTGTTTCTCATCCCCGTAGCAATCTTCACGTTCTTGATGCGGACACATTTACTGCGTGGTGTGACGTTTGGGGCGGTGAAGAAGTAGTTCGCGAATTCATGGAACGCATCCAACAAGCAAGGTATGACACAGCATTTACCCCGTAGCCGAACTCGCCAGAGTTTGGATGATACCCCTGAAGTCCCCGCTCTACGGGATCTCGCTTCGCTAGAGACTTGCGACTTAGGCTACAAATTATGACCACCCCTCAACTATCTGACTTGCAACACAACAAGCGTTACATCATCCGGCTGTGGTGTGTGATTTGCCCAATCATCGCTTGCTCGAACGAGATTGTCTAAAATCTCGACGGTACTTTGCTGAGTTCCGCTAGCTTTCTGCAGTACCGTCATTAGCTGTGTATCTCCGAATTGTTCGTCCGCCTCATTCAAGCGTTCCAGCAAACCGTCTGACATAGCAACCAATACATCCGATTTTTCCAGTGTAAATTTGGTTGCTTGATATGTTGCGCTCTCTATCGCACCCAACGGCATCCCCTCGATCAGGATTTCCTCAACCTCACCATTTTTTCTGAGAATGTAAAGCGGCGGCATACCGCCACCCGCCGCTTTTACCCGCACTAAGCCTGACTGTTCATCGTACGTCAGCTCAACAAGGGTCAGTGCCATGTTGAGTCGAGGGTAGCTATTAACCTGTTTTAAGTGCATATTGATTTCGCCGATTTTCTTTGCGAGGTCTGGCTCATTCGCCATCCGCAGCACCATTTTCGTCGCGGATACCATCAGACTGGCACCGACTCCATGTCCGGTTGCGTCGCCAATGGCAATGACAAGCTTGCCATCGTCCTGCGGAAGGAAGTCATAATAATCACCGCCAACTTCAGTTGCGGCTTTCTGGAAGGGGACGATCTCTACGAAGTGAAGCTCTGGTATGGACGCGGGAAGAAATCCATGCTGAATCAGGCGGGCGGTTTCAAGTTCTTCGGTCTTTCTTGCATTATCAGCTTCCAGCAGATCGTAGGTTTCCGCTAGCAGCTTGTTCGTTTTTTGGAGTTCCTCGTTTTTTGCTCGAATCTCTTCGTTCGCTTCTCTCAATCCATCAGAAAGCCGTTTGATAGTCAAATGCGTTTGAACTCTGGCGCGAACCTCTTCGTGTCGAAACGGCTTCTGAATATAATCTACTCCACCGACCTCAAAGCCCTTGACCAGACTGCTCGTTTCATCTTTTGCCGTGATGAAAATCACGGGCATCCCCGCCGTGGAAGTATCTGCCTTCAATCGCCGACAGGTCTCAAAACCGTCCATGTGGGGCATCATGATGTCTAAGAGGATGAGATCTGGTTGTGTTCGATGGGCGATTTGTAGTGCAACCTTTCCGCTCGGGGCGGCGACAATTTTATAGCCTTCCGTCTCAAGTGCTTGAGACAACACGTTCAGATTCGCTGGAATGTCGTCAACAATAAGGATTTTTGCGTTTGTGATGTCGATGGCGTTTCGATTCATCGTGAATTTCTCCAAGTCTTTGCTGTAACCGTTCAGCTAATGTTTGGAAACATTTGTGAAGCGAATTCTCTGTTGTGTGCTGGGAGGGCGACGCTCTCCGATAGATCGGAGCAGGCTCCGCGGAGCTTTAGTTCTTTCTTCTTGATAGCCTGACCTGAATGTAGTATTCTTTCCACAGGAGGTGATACGCATGCCATTGATAAAATTCAATAACAAAGTCGCTGAAGGGTTCTATCTTCTGGCCACTCATGGACAGGTAGGAGGTTATCCGGATAACGTCTTTGCCGTTTCAGACCAATTGCTCAAAGGATTAGAACATGAATTTCGGACACAAGGAATCACGTACCAGAAAATGGACCCGAAAACATTGAATGGAAAGCAACCGAAGCGGAAAACCAACGCATGAAATATCCTATCACTTTCAAATATCGATTTGAACTTCTTGTGCCATTGATGGATAATGATGGTAACCCTCTTGAACCTGACGCTTTCTTTCAGATTCAGAACGACTTATTAGACAGATTTGGCGGTTATCGCTGTCAACCGCTTGCTCCGCATATCGGTGCGTGGACAGAAGAAACCATAACATATTACGACAAATTACTGATGTTTACTGTTGATACATCGCGTTCCGATGAAAGCCTTGATTGGTTCATAGAATATAAGGAACATTTGAAGGCTCGGTTTCTGCAAGTAGAGATCTATTTGGCAGTCACCGAAGTGCTCTGGCTTTAGATCGTCGCAACGATCTGATAAGCCAGTTGACAGCATGTTTTACTTTGACTCGATTTCTTCCAAGATTTTAAGAACCGAATCCATATCATAGCTCTGAACCAAAGCACGAAGCTGTTCGGCAAGCCGTTTGCCTTCGGGACCGAGGGCTTCGACTTCTTTGAGATGCTCTCTCAACTCGGTGACCTCGTAAAGCTCAGCTTTGTTTTTCATCTGTGCTAAGAGTTCTTCGGGCATCCCAACGTCGCTGACTTCCGGCGTTGGCGGATGAGCTTGTTCGGGTTCACCCATTTCAAAGGAAACGTCCAAGAGGTTTGCCAAGCACTCGCAAATCCGCTCAAAACGGAAGGGCTTGGAGATGAAGTCGTCGTAGCCGGCGTCGAGATAGCTTTGCTGCTCATGTTTCAAGGTCGAGGCGGAGATGGCTACCAGTTTGACTTTATGCCGCCCAAATTCGTCGAGAATTCTTTGTACGGCTTCGAGACCGTCCATCACCGGCATCCAGATGTCCATGAACACAATATCCGGCTGATGTGCACGAATCATTTCGATGGCTTGTTCTCCATTTTGGGCTTCGATGACATCGACGCCGAGTTCTTCAAACAGTCGAGAGAGGACATCGCGGTTGACTTTGGTATCGTCGGCAATCAGAGCTTTGACGTGATACCCTTCGGCGAGGCTTTTGACGTTCTTCCATCGTGAGGATTCGGCGACCGCATCAGAGTCCGCAGGAGAAAGGGGAATGGTGAAGAAAAAGCGGCTTCCCTTTCCCAGTTCGGATTCCAGAGACAATTCGCCGCCCATCAGTTGTATTTGCCTTTGGGAGATTGTTAACCCCAAGCCGGTTCCGCCCGTATTGACACGGTGTTCCCCTTGCTGAAAGGGATTGAAGATTTTTGCCTGATCGGAAACAGAAATGCCAACACCCGTATCGATGACCTCAAAGCGGTACCTCTCCCCCGGCCTGACCTCCCCCGCCCCCTCCTGAGAGGAGGGGAGACCTACGAGGAGAGGGGAGTGAAAGTGTGCGAAGCTCTTCGATGACCTGATTGGGTTTGGGGACATCAGATTTCAGGAACGTCTTTGCGCCTTCGATCCGTTCGATGACGGCGTTTTCCGCCTCACGGTACACTTGTTCCACTTTCCGTAATTGTTTTCTTCTCGCCTGACGAATGCGTGGCGGTAATGCTGTTTCATGGCACAGTGACCGCTCGAGGCTACTCCGTTCTCTCGCGTAACGCTCGAAAGCGTCCCAGAGTTTCGCATCCACTTCACTCAGACGGGGACGGAAACTGGACAACCGTTCCAGCAACACTCGGTTCTTGCAACGGTGAACCCAGTGCCACGCCTCCCACCGCCAGCGATTGGCTTCGGCGTCGTCTGAGGCTCGGTTGACGAGGTCGAGACAGATTTCGTGCATCATGATGTACTCGGTGACGTACTCCTTCTGGCTCGCCAACCGATACGACTCCGATGCAATTCGATGCTGTATCTTCTCAACCTGGATTAATCTTTCGCGGAGGGCGTCGTAAGCCTGGCGCGTTTCACCGAGTTTCCACAGGGCGTGTGCCTTGAAAAACAGTGCCTGCCTATGAACGCTACTGTTAGAAGTCGTATGAACGCTGTCAACTGAGTTAATGGTGCGAGAGAATTCAAAGGCGCGTTCACAACGCTCGATGGCTGCATGAAGGTTCGCAGTCGCATCAACCCCCAATTCCGCTAAACGAAGGTACGCTTCCGCTTCACGAAGGCAAAGAGCACTTTCTTCAGCGGATTTCAAGAATAGATCTTCGCGAATTTGCTGATACAGATTAAGTGCGCGACGAAGATTCTCAACGGAATCTGTTCGCGTGTTTGCCAAACGGAAGTTAATGTCATTCCTGTCTGAGCTTGATTGCGTCAGTTGTCGATTCAGGGTGTCGGCTTTTTGTGAGTTGACGATGGGGTCTATCCCAACCGCTGCCATCAATCGGTAAGCTCCCATCTGTCCGTCGATAATCGACTCCATAATCGGGTGGTTTGGGTCGAAACAACGCGCCGCCTCTTGATAAAGCTTCAAAATTTCATGGGGTTCATTTTTCGCCCTAACACCTGCACCGTTACCCCACTGTTCAATATGAATCTGTTTCCTACGATTCCACGCCTCCTCCATACACGCGCACCCGTAACCTGGGCTGCCGAGCTGGAGCGTGCGGCGAAGCTTTTGGTAGAACGCGATTTCCTGACGCCATGTCTGAAGCGGATCTGCCAGCAGGTCCCCCAAGTGACGGTAGAAATGTGACCGCGTGGTCAAGTAAAGAGTGGAATCGAGGTGGCGGCTCATCCGTTCCACGTATTCCATTGCCTTCTGCACGTTTTCCTCGCGATTGCCCGCCACCTCCGCCAAGCGACAATGGGCCCATCCAGCGTCTAGGCAAGCCTGCCGAAAAAAAGCAGACCCCTCCTCAAATTGGCCAATGGCTTGGTCAAACAACCCGATCGCCCGATTCAGGAGTTCGACAGGATTTTCCACGAAATTTGCCAACAGGCTATAGGCCTGCCCCTGACTGAAACGAATCTTGGCGGCGAGGTGGTCAGCCGATTTCGCACGATGTAACCCCTCTTGGTAGGCTTCGAGTGCCTAGTTCAGGTTTTCGACAGGATGGATGTTCCACTCCGCGAGGAACCTGTGCGCATCGCCTTCACGATAGAATGAACCCGCCGCATCCGTCGAATTTGGCGAGAAATGGCGTCGGGCTTCTTGGAACAACGCGATGGCTTCGAGGAAGTTCTTTTGCGGTTCGATGGAGATTCTACCACACCGACAACGTGCCGCTCCCTCGCAGACGAGCGCTTCGCCCCGTTCCGTGCTTCCCGCCGCAAAATGCCCCTGTGCTTCTCGAAACAGGTTTACGCCCCGATTATAATTCTCCGCTCGAGCTGTTTCAAGATCGCCCAGAATGTTGCAGACCCGTCCTTCGCTCATCAACGTCTGAGCGTACGCTGGGTGTTCTGGCGAAAGATGCCACCGTGCCGCCTGATAGTGCAGCTTCGCCGATTGAAGCCGCGACGGATCTTCGTTGTGGTTTTCGTGCAACCTCACCGCAACCTCATGGTAAATCCCCCCGACCATTTCCTCATCCCCCGCTACGACTCCTTGCGTGATATGGTCTCGAAGGTCGTGGTTCAGTTGTTCTGGAGAACGCTGTTCGTGTACAGCATGCTCGATTAACGATGTGATGGCTTCTGAGTAATGCATGGACTCTCCTTCCTCAATTTCGAGGTTTCCTCTGCCGTTGTAGGTCGAGATTCATATCTCGACAGACAGTAGGTCAGGCTGTGCCTGACGGTGAGTTGAGCTTAAAAACCCCCTCTCTTTATCTATCGTCTCCGGGCTCGACGATCCCCCTTCGTAAGGGGGAGAACCCATACGGCCCCACGCTCTCCCCTCCTCCGCTACGCGAGAGTGAAGACACTTA
>JADFGN010000628.1 GCA_022567695.1 Candidatus Poribacteria bacterium
GATTCTCTAAGAGAGAAGTATAAATTTGAGTTTGAGCATAAGCAACAATTGACCACTTCACTTACTTTTCCTGTTGGTGTGCTTGTAGTTCTTGGGGGATTATTGGGCACTATCGCTAAACAGTTCTCGTATGAATCGGTCTACCTGACTTATGTGTTATTCTTTTTGCTTGGTTTCGCAGTTATTGCCTTTCTTATGGCAATCTACTTTATTGTTCGGTCATATCATGGGTATGCCTATTCATATGTTCCAACACCAAGTGAAATGAGAGAGCATTATGATGCCCTTGTTAGATATTATCAGGAAGTTGAGGGTGACGATCAAATTCCTGAAGTGATTACGAAGAGAACGGAGGAAGATTTCGATGATTTTCTTAGAAGGAAATACGTCCATGCAATAGAAGTGAATATTTGGGAAAACGAGCTCAAAATGAGGTATCTGTACTATGCTCGTTCATCACTTATCGCGGTTTTGGTTCTCACGCTACTTTGTAGCATTCCATATTTTTTTGATACAAATACCAAACCAAAGAAGATTTATCGAGTTCATATTGAGAATCTCAATGAATCTTTGACCGTAAAGATCAACAAAGGAGCTTATAATGCCAGAAAAACCGAATCCACCCAGGCCGAATCCACCACAGAATCTACCCAAGCCGACATCACCACCACAGGAGCCGATGGAGCCCCATCAGGAGCCACCACCACAGAAGCCGGTGGAGCCCGATAATCGCCTCCGTAAAGATAGTGATCCACCGCGGAAAAGGAAATGAAAGTTTGTTCACATACGAAGTTCCTTTAAGTAAGTTCCAATTAAGTTATTCCACTTCAAACTATAGCAACGTGGCTCAAGCAGAAACGCATGGGACTCTCAGCGATGCCGTTCGCGCTATCCGCTATGTGCAGAAAATCATCGACGAAATTATAGATAGAATTAACCTTGGATACCGTTTTTCGACACATCGATCATGTCGTTCAGACACTTGAAGCTAAACTCAACAACGACAGGCCGAGTCTTGTCACCTGCTTCGTCGAGTGACTGTATAATTTCTTATCAGGTGGCTTGATGTCCTCTTCAAATTTTGTATCGCCTTTATCAGGGTCTTTCGCCTCCATATTTTGATTTTCGGCGAGCCCTTGCTTTTCGTGCCGAAATTTAAGCGTGACTTCTCGCGCATCTGTGTCGGCGAAAAAATCCCCTGTGAAAGGGCAAAAGGAAGACTCGCACTTTGCACTGATTCATCGGAAGCGAGACGCTTCCAAGCCCTTCTATATGCCCATCGTTTTTAGCGCATTGTTAAGCGTGTCTCCTCATGTCGAGTCCTGACCGTGCTTTTCAAGTCGATGCTGAAAATAGTTCCGCCAGTCTTCAGGTAAAGCTTTGACCTCGACAGCGCGTCGCATCGTCGTCCAGTCATCTTTGTCAAACGTATACAGCCGCGTAATGTCGGCCACGTGGATACCGTGTGTGGGACGCTCGACATAAGCGAATGTGTCGCCAGCCTGGACCGTGCCCTCCTTTTCGACCGCAAAATAGAACCCTGTGCGTCTGCTAGCCAGAAAGCGTTTCACCATATCGGCCCGCCCAAATCGAACCCCAAGAGTGTTCCGCAGGGTAGACATAAACCGCTTTATTCGGACCGCCGTGAACGGACAAGTCTGCTTGTCCATCGCCGTCTAAATTGAGGGTGCCTAACTGAATCGGACCTTCAACCGGTGATTTGAAGATGCCAGTCGAGACGGTTTTCCCCTGCCAGGAGACCTCACGGGGGAGACCCACATTAGTTGAAATGAGTTTCATAAAAATATCCTCCTTAATTCGGGTCAGGTCGCTCAGTCACAGGCTTATCACCCCGTCCCGGCAAAGATGCTTTCTGCCACAATTTCACAATGTTTTGCGCCGAGGAAGCCGCCGAATTCATTCGTGCGGAGGAATCGGCGCACCTTTCTTAAGGGTTAGAGATAATCAATACATCTTGCGACTTCAATAGATATATGGTATAATACCTATTATGAAAATTGCAGGGCCCACCAAAAAATACAATATCTCTGAACACCTCGTATATGCTTGCCAATATCATGTTATCTTCTGCCCCAAATACAGACGACGTGTATTAACTGATGGTATTGAGGTACGACTCCAGGAAATCTTTAACGAAGTCAAAGAGAAATACCGGTTTGAAATCCTAGAGATGGAAATCATGCCCGATCATGTCCATCTCATTATTGACGTCAATCCTCGATTCGGTATCATGGAATGCGTACGGAAACTCAAAGGGGCGTCCTCTCGAACTCTAAGGAAGGAATTCCCATCCCTAAAAAGTCGTTTACCTTCTCTCTGGACACGAAGCGCATTTATTTCATCTGTTGGTGCGGTAACTCTCGAAGTCGTTAAACGATACATCGAAAATCAAAAGAACAAATGAGTAAGAGCAAGACCCTATCATTCATCTTGGAATTACCACTCAAGGTTAATGCCCCTCAAGAAGCGACACTACACACACGCTTTGAAGCGGGCCGTCAACTTTACAATGCAATACTCGGTGAAGCCAAAAGACGGCAAAAACTCTTGCGCGAATCCAAAGCCTTTCATGTCGCCCGTAAGATGCCAAAAGGCAAACAAAGAACGAGTGCATTTAAGAAACTCAATGAGTGCTTCATCTTTCGTGAGTATGACCTGCACAAGTATGCCACTGAGATTCGTCGGTCTTGGATTGGTAAGCATATTGATTCTAATACCGCCCAGAAAACAGCAACTCGCGCCTTTGCTGCTGTTGAGAAACTCCGCCGAGGCGGAGCGAAAAAAGTACGCTTCAAGGGCAAGAATCAATTTGATTCCGTTGAAGGCAAAACCAACACAACTGGCATTCGATTCAAGAACAACCAAATCCTTTGGGGCAAACTTTCGCTTGACTGTATGATTGATGAATCCGATCCTGTTGTCGCTCATGGACTCAAACAAAGGGTCAAATTCTGCCGTCTCATCAAGCGAAAATTGAACGGGCGGATTCGATTCTTTGCCCAACTCATCTTGGAAGGCATTCCCTACCAGAAACATCAATTCCCTCCAGCAGAGGTTGGGTTGGATATTGGCCCGTCTACCATTGCCCATGTATCTTTTACCGATGCTCAACTCGAAACCTTCTGCGCCCCTTTGGAGAACAAACAGAAAGAAATCCGGCGACTCCAACGAAAACTCGATAGACAACGCCGTGCTAACAACCCGCAAAACTACAACGCTGACGGAACAATCAAAAAAGGTCGCAATATCTGGCACGATTCAAATCAGTACATCAAGACAAAAAACCAACTCAACGAAATCCAACGGAAACAAGCCGCCCACCGCAAATCCCTGCATGGCAATCTCGCCAACCGTATTTTGAAACAGGGAAATGTCATCAAAACCGAGAAACTCTCTTACAAATCATTTCAACGCAATTGGGGCAAAAGCGTGGGGTTTCGTGCCCCTGCCATGCTAGTTGAGATGTTGCGTCGCAAAGCCGAGAATGCTGGCGGTGCTATGATAGAGTTCCCAACGACAAATACCAAACTGTCTCAATATTGCCATGCCTGTGGCGAATACCACAAAAAGCCTTTGTCGCAACGAGTGCATACCCATTGTGGATTGAACATCCAACGGGATGTCTATTCTGCCTTCCTTGCACTCAGTGTGAAAGACAATGCCTTGGATGTGCCATCTGTCAATGAGAGATGGCTGAGTATGGAAACGATGCTCAGGACGGCATCCCTCTCTGGTAAAGAGAGTCAAGTTGCGAAGGTACGACAACTGTCAAACCGAGAGTCTTCGGATTCTTTTAAGCGACTCGTCCGGAAAGTCTCTGCGAAATCAGATAAGGCACAGGATGTTGTAGCAGAGAAGCAGCTATTGCTGTTTACTTTGTGAGAGCCTGTGAGAGTCTGATGAATCTTAGAACCTGCCGGATTCATCCGTGCAGAGTTTCAGTTGACTGAAAGGAATCTACAACTACTTTACTGGAGAG
>JADFGN010000629.1 GCA_022567695.1 Candidatus Poribacteria bacterium
ACTTAGGGAAAATGACCTTTTCAAGTCGGTCGTGCAAGCCCTCATCGAAATAAGTCCGCAAGGGTCTGATGAACGCTCGCTTCTGGAAACGATTATGAACTACGACTCCGGACAGTCGCCAACCGCGGGTGAAACGCAGATGAAATTTCTGTAGGGTGAGTGGGGCGGTGGCGCAAACTCACTTTACCGTACAGAAGACCCAAAATCACGTAGCGATCTCATCGAACCGAGGAGGCAAAGATGCTAAGCCAAGAACAAATTGATGCCGTTACCCAGAAAATTGCTGATGATTACAAGCCCGAAAAGATTATCCTCTTCGGCTCTTATGCGATCGGCAATCCAGAGGCAAATAGCGATCTCGATCTGTTGATTATCAAACAGACTGCAACGCCATTTCACAAACGCCCGCGGGAAGTGAGAAAATACTTACCCAATCCGCTTTGCTCTCTGGATGTATTGGTTTACACGCCTCAAGAATATGATACATATAAAAACCGGTGCGGTTCATTTTTGAACCAAATTTTGCGAGACGGAAAAATCTGCTATGAATCCGATACTGGAAAACTGGATGCGAATTGCGGAAAATGATCTGAAAAGTGCAAGGGCTTTGGAACGAGAAGCGCTCTTTGAAACGGCGTGCTATCATTGTCAACAGGCCGCGGAAAAGTACTTGAAGGCGTATCTAATCTATGCTGCAATCGAACCGCCGAGAAGCCATGATCTGACGCGATTGGTTACTATTGCCAAAATGGTTGAAGGCAAATTTGAGAAGTTGAACGAAGCGGCGACTGCCCTCTCTGATTACGCCACACTTTTTCGTTACCCCGTTGATGTTCCGGTAACATGCACTCAAGAAGATACAAAAGAAGCAATCGAAATGGCGCAAAGTGTGAAAGAGTTCGTCTTGGAAAGAATAAAGCCTGAAGACACAAAGGACTGAAATCCCGCACCGAGCACGGACTTCGGGAAAATGACCTTTTCAAGTCGGTCGTGCAAGCCCTCATCGAAATAAGTCCGCAGGGGTCTGATGAACGCTCGCTTCTGGAAACGATTATGAACTACGAGGCTGGAAATTCAGCCGCAGTGGGTGAAACACAACTGAAGCTTGAGGGAGTTGAATCGTCATGATTGAAGAAATTCAGAGAACGATTGCCGAAGAAAAGGATGAAATTCGCCGAAAATACAAAGCCGAAATTAAAGGCATCTTTGGCTCGTATGCCCGCGGCGAATCGAGGAATGACAGCGATCTAGATCTGTTGGTGGATTTTGAGGCCGGGGCGGATCTGTTCGATTTTGTCGGACTCCATCAGTTTCTCGAAGAAAAGCTGGATTGTAAAGTCGATCTGGTGCCGCAACGTGCGCTCAGAGAGGAACTTCGAGCGGATGTGTCAAGGGAGGCCATAAGCCTGTGAGAGACTTCCGGCTCTATCTGAAGGACATTGTAGAGGCAATGATTGCCATACAAGCGTTCGTCGAGGGCATGGATTTTGAGGCATTTGCCGCGGATGATAAAACCTCTTCTGCTGTCATCCGCAAGTTCGAGATCCTCGGTGAAGCGACCAAGAACGTTCCGGACGAGATTCGGCAAAAATATCCACAGGTTCCGTCAACTTCTGCACGCATAAATGCGGCAGCTTGTAAGAGTTGTTAGTTGACCAGACTCAGTATTTTGGTACTACGTTGAAAGGGTCACGATACCGTTGGATGCTTGCCAGTCTAACGCTCTATCGTATGCGATTAAAAGTTCTGAGGCAGAAGGAACGGTGTCGCATACATAACAAGCCATTTCAACATTGTCGAGGCACACATTACCCGCAAGGGCTGAAAGGAAACTTTCACTTATGGTTTTTGTTTTAGATACTTTTTTTCAACCACTTGCACCCACAACACCAAGACGTGCAAGAATACTACTTAACAAGGGCAAAGCGGCGATATTTCGTCGCTACCCATTCACGATTATTCTGAAACGTGTCGTTAAGAATCCTAACACCGGAAAACGACGACTGAAGATTGACCCCGGTAGCAAAACAACCGGAATCGCTATCGTCAATCAAGAGACTGGAGAAGTTGAGTTCGCAGCTGAGTTACAGCATCGAGGTCACCAGATAAAGTCCGACCTTGAATCTCGCCGTGTCATTCGTCGGAGTCGAAGAAGCCGGAAGACCCGGTACCGTAAGCCCCGATTTCTCAATCGCACAAAGCCAAAAGGTTGGTTAGCACCGTCGCTGATGAGCCGTGTGTACAACATCACTACTTGGGTAAAACGATTGCGAAACTTGTGCCCAATTCAGGCTATCAGCATGGAACTGGTCAGATTCGACATGCAGAAAATGCAAAATCCTGAGATTGACGGTATAGAGTATCAACAGGGAGAACTGTTCGGCTATGAAGTCCGTGAATACCTCCTTGAGAAATGGGGTCGAAAATGTGCTTACTGCGGTGCTGAAAATACCCCGCTTGAAGTTGAGCATATTATTCCCAAAGTACGGGGAGGAAGCAATCGAGTATCCAATCTCACGCTCGCGTGTGTACCATGCAATCTCAAGAAAGGCAGTCAAACCGCTTTAGAATTTGGCTACCCTCTAATCCAAGCGCAAGCCAAAAAGCCGTTGAGGGATGCCGCTGCTGTGAATGCAACGCGATGGAAACTTTACGAGCGGCTTCAGGCAATAGGCTTGCCTGTTGAAGTCGGTACAGGCGGACGAACCAAATTCAATCGGAGACAGCAGGATTTGCCAAAGACACATTGGCTTGATGCCGCTTGTGTCGGGGAATCAACACCACAAGATCTGAAGGTTGGAGCGATCAAACCGTTGGTGATAACCGCAAAAGGTTATGGGAATCGCCAAATGTGCGGCACTGATAAATATGGATTCCCGATTCGCCACCGAACTCGGCAGAAGAAATCTTTTGGCTTTCAAACCGGCGATATGGTTCGTGCGATTATTCCCAAAGGGAAATATACCGGAACTCATATAGGACGGGTAACCATCAGGAATCGTCCCTCATTTCGCCTAAATCGTTTAGACGTTCACCCAAAATACTTACAAGCCTTGCACAAAGCTGATGGCTACTCATATCAAGGAGGTGCGCCGATTCCCCTGCACGCTTGAAAGCGGCAGCACCCTCGGCGCAAAACATTGTGGAGGCAGATGGCGGGGATGCGTGATCGATTAATCCACGCCTACTTTGGCGTGGATTATGCGCTCGTCTGGCAAACGATTGAAAATCGAATCCCACCGCTGAAACCCATCATTGAACAGATCCGACAGGATGTAGAAAAGGAGGACGCCGATGGAATCAATGGCATGGCATGAACACTGTGTATTAAGAGATGATGTACGCAAGGGGACACTCGCACTGGCGGAGTTTATGGCAGATCTGTATGGTGTGCGAACCGGCGAAGCGCCGAACGTCTATCGATTACCCGATCTGTTTTTTTCTCGTACCTATCCAACCTACAACCTCAAAACACTGGTGCGAGACGTGCTTCATCGTTTATCCGGGCGCGGTGGAAAGCCCGTCATCCGCGTGCAAGTGGCTTACGGCGGCGGGAAAACGCACGCATTGATTACGCTGTTACATCTGGCGGAACGTGGTGATGAACTGAAGACGCATTCAACCGTGCAGGAGTTTATGAGATTCAGTGGGGTAGACCCCTTGCCGAAGGCTCAAGTCGCTATGCTACCCTTCGACAAATTCGATGTGAAAGCGGGGCTTTCGGTGGTGAGTCCTGACGGTAAGCCGCGACAGGTAAAAACGCCGTGGGGGGCGTTGGCGTATCAACTGGCGGGAGATGAAGGACTGGCAAAGGTGGCCGCTCATGAAGCCGATTATATCACGCCCGCCGAACCGATTCTTGTCGAACTGTTGAAAGCACCACAAGCGGCTGGATTGTCTACCCTCATCCTGATTGATGAAGCGGTGATCTATATGCGCGGCGCTGTCAATGATGATCCCCGGAGACTGGGCATCCTTCAGGACTTCTTCCAGCTT
>JADFGN010000630.1 GCA_022567695.1 Candidatus Poribacteria bacterium
AGGGAAGAGTCTCAAAGAGACCGAGCGTGGGAAGCGAGAAAGGGAAGAGACTGGAGAGATACGCTGAGAGATATTGGTCTTCCCATTTAGGTTTACACGTCCAAACCAACCTGATATAAACAAAAGTACCTCGTTCAGATACCTACTTGGTTCTAGTTGCACTTTTCGGTGTCTTACGAGATGAATCATAGCCCGCCATGCTTCCCACAGCATTTTGGCGGGCTTATTATTTCTACTACTGGTGCGTTTCCAGAATCTCAACAACTTTCCTAAATGTTTCGACAATACCGATGAGGGTTGGTTACAAAAGCCGCTTGTCGTGTTCCGTTTTCTCCTTTTTCGCGTTGGTGTTTGGTTGGGGCAGCCACCCACTTGTCGATCGATTTCGCCAAGACTCTAGCGCGGTTACCCGAGTACATCTTAACCAGTAGGCTATAGCCACGGGAAAGTGCAAAGTTGATGTTTGCATCCGTGCCAAATCCCCCGTCAAGTCGCATCCGAATCCGCATTCGGTTCGCTGTCTCATTGAGTGCCAGCACCTGCTCCATCTCATAGACCATTTCTTTGAAAGCCGTGCAGGAGACTTGATTACCGGCGTACAGCTGGTCTGAGACAATCTCAGAAGTATCGGCAACCAGAATGCGTGCCAATTGCCGTCCATAGCTATTCTTGTGTTTGGCAAAATATCCTTTCTTTGCCCCTTCTGCTCGTTTTGAACACGGTTGAGCCGTTAGGTCAAAGTCAATGGTGATCAACTCCGATGACGGTAACTGCTGAAAATGCCGAAAAAACAGGCCGTGTTGGGAAAACAGGGAGTTAGCCACACAAGACAGTTGAGACACGCTTTCTGCCGTTGCCGCGTTCAACGTTGTTTGAAGTCCCGATTGGTCGGGACATTTCTGATAACCGAACGCCAAAAGCAACGGCTCATCAACGCGCAACGTCCAGTTTACTTCGCTCACCGTCTCATGCCCGCACAACTGTGAGAGGATAACCAACACCAATTTATCCGTTGGGCTGTAGTCAATCGTCTTCTGAGGTATCATCACCTGGTCGTGAATGGACTGAAATATGCCCTTCTGCTCGATTATCGGCGCCATCGCTGCTAATGACGCATTGGGGCTTTCGCCCGTCATTTTCTCTTTCGCTTTTTTCCGTCTTTTTCGTCTAAATCGTGCCATCGTTAGCTCCTTAAAGGTTGGATTTTTAAACTTGACCTTTTAAGGAGCTACGATGGCAGCTACCACATAGGTTTCCAGTAAATGACGACTGATTCGTTTTATGCTTTATTGGCGCGAAAACAAGGTGATAATGTCGTCCTCGTCGAGTATCTCCTCCGGCAGCCGATTGTGGCTTCTGCCGCGCTTAAGTGTGATTTGACCCGCCAGGTCATCCCGTTTTAACCATCGGTAAATGTCACGCAACGACAGCAGGTAGCGGTCTTTTGTGGACTTGCTCGCCTCCCGTTCTTCCTTGACCAGTCTCTTGTTTTTTCGTGTGCCTATGTTTCGGATAACGGTGAACCTGTGCGCTCTTATCGCCGCCTTTAGTTGTCTTAAGGTGGCTTCATTGTGCTGTTTGAATGTGTCTTTTGTTATCTTCTTCTCCAGTAAGACGCGCAGCCGCTCGATTTTGTTTGTAACCGTGCTGGGTTCATGTTCGGAATCGAACAAGGCATCGGCATAGTCCAAAATCTCCTGTTTTTGCCCATCGGAGAGCTTGATACTCTCTTTTACGAGCCGCAACGCATTGGCACACCTGACCCTTGACTTATACAATTGTTCCGTTCGATTCTCTTCCATGACATCTGACCTCCTTTAAGTCTTATTATAAGAGACTTGCGGCACCTTGACGCTGCATGTAATGGCATTGGTGGCAACCGCACGCAGCATAAAGCACCCATACCTATATTTAAGTTTTTCGCTTTTCGTCTTCATCCAAGCGTTTTGCAGGATTCCGCCCCCACGAAAGGAGACTCTCAACCGACTCAAGATATATAAGAAAAAGCGTGACCTTCTCCATTTCACCCAGAAGCCGAAAATGAAAGATGGCTTTGGGAAAAGGAGGGAATGAAAATCGAATCGATAAAAGAAGAGCGGGTTGATGTTTCCGGGATTGACTGGAACTACTTTACCCAAGAGGACGAAGTGGAATTTGAAATCGGAAAGGAGAAAAAGCTGGCACTAACTAACTGGACGCAAACGACCTACTATGGGCGTCCAGCGATACAGTTCGATGTTCTCATCGAGGATGAAAAGCCGGTCAAAAAAAAACTCATCACCAAAAGCAGGCGGCTGATACGACAACTCAAACCGCTTCTAACCCAAGCGTTTGGAGACGGGAGAAACGAAATCCACGTGATGATTACTCGATTCGGCAGAGGCTATGAAACCGATTACCTCGTTAGAAAGTTAAAATGACTCTGCTATTTATGCCCCGCTGGATCGAGGTGCTAGTGGCGTTGTACCGACTTGATGACGCCAAACGCTACCAACAACAACTCTATCGCGCCTGTCCCGGCAGTTGTTCTCATACCAAGGTGCTTCTTCGGACCTTTTGTCAATACGGTCTGATCCGCATCAAAAAAACCGGCTATATCAACTGGATTGTGTTCACACCCCAAGGCGAGAAGTTAAGCGAACAACTAATGCAAGCCAGATGGACGCTGATTTCTCTGGTTCGGGAGAGACAAATTCTAGAAGATTGATTATCTTCAGATGCCCTGTGAGCCCAAAATAATTAAACCAACCGTGGTCTTTTCTGCTTTGTGACCCCCGACCGATTTGCACAACTGAAGCCTATTTTAGGCGATAACATTGTTCCATTACAGGTCGCTTACGCCATCTCTGACTCTGAAGGGCGCAAAGAGATTTCCTTTCTGCTCGAACTTCTCGCTCACAAGGTGGGCTTAGGCATCACACCCCCACCCCAAAACATTTCAAACGGTCAGTTCCCACTGGGCTATGTCGTGGGTTCATCCAAAAGACCATACCCCTTTTCGCTGCGCGAAAAAGATTGGTTCCATGTTGGGGTATTCGGTATGACGGGTCGAGGCAAGACCAATACCGTCCTCCACCTCCTCTCCTCTTTGAGCTACCGTGGTGTCAAGTGGCTCGTGTTCGACTGGAAGCGGAGTGGCTATCGGGATTTGATAAACACCGACAAAAACCTGTGGGTGTTCACGGTCGGACGTGATGTCACCCCTTTCTTCTTTAATCCGCTGACCCCACCAAAGGGAGTGGAAACCATAACTTGGATTAAGCAATTCATTTCCTGCCTGTCGCATGCCTATTTTCTCGGACACGGTTGCGAGATGATACTCGCAGACATAGTCCATCCCGACCGCACGCCGACGCTGAGTTCGGTGCTAAAAGCACTGGGTTCGTACCCGGCAACGTGGAGAAAGCTTCACTGGCTGCAATCCACTGAGCGTGCGATTAAAGCGCTATGTTATGGCGGGATTGACACGGTTTTCAATTCCCTCGCTCACCAAAACATCGATGACCTGCTTGACAACAACGTCGTGTTTGAACTGGACGCGCTCTCGGACTCCGAAGCCAAATTCTTTGTCGAGATTTTGATGAGTGCGATATATCTCTACCGCAAGGCGGGTCGGCATAGCGGATTTAAGCACGTCTGTGTTATCGAGGAAGCGCACCATGTCCTGCGAAGAGAATCGGATGCCGTTGAGCAGAAAAGCGTAATGGATAAGCTGTTTCGGGAGATAAGAGAATACGGTGAAAGTCTTGTCATTGTTGACCAGATGCCCGCAGAAATTCTGGGGGCAGCTATTGCCAATACCACGACTAAAATCGTGCTGAGTCTCAACCGGAGTCAAGATGTAAAAGCGGTGGGTCAATCTATGCTCTTGGGGCATCATGAACAGACCATCCTCGGTCGTTTGCCAGTCGGTGAGGCGGTCGTCAAACTGGAACAACGTTGGCACGCCCCTTTCAGGATCTCGATACCGAAAATTGAAGTTGACGGCCCAATGG
>JADFGN010000631.1 GCA_022567695.1 Candidatus Poribacteria bacterium
CGTCTGGATTGGTCCTCTTGAGATTGAAAACAGCGTTTTGTGGGAGGGAACATACGGCTCAAGTTCATGGGGCAAATCCATTAGCGCAGAGACTGACAAAGGCGTTCTCCATTCTGTTTTCCTCGTGTAAAAGAGAATCGGCAGGATTGGACGAAAACGCCACTGATCTTCTGGAATTTTGGCTTCCATCCATTTTCTTCGCTGTCTGTCCCAAATCTGGAATATGTAGAAGCCGAGCCGAAATCCCATTGATTGGCTCGGTGTCGATTGGTGTTCGATAAGAATATAAACCATTACTTCACGTTCGGTATCGCCTTCCACGAAAGGTAGGAGAAAAAGGATGTCCGCTTCCTGCTTTCGGAGGTCGTCGGGGATGAAGGTTGTGGGGACTTGCTGAATCCGATCAAAGTCCAGTTTCTCCACAAGATCTGCGGCGATAATCCGAATGAGATCCCTTGTGTTGTCGGGCGATTCAAGAAGCCATTTTGTCCCACGGTCTGGAAATTCGCGGACGGGGAAAAGATTGGAATAGTCGTTCATAGTGGTTCATACTTACCTATATTTCGTACAAAGAAGTAAAGGGTTCACTCCCGGCGGGAACAGAATCCGCCCAGTAGTGGACTGAGTTTGGTGACTTAAATATAGGTACTTAAACGCTTCGTGTGGATTAGATACCGTAGCAAGAATTCGAGAAAAATGCAAAACTTCTGAACATGCAGGTTCCCGGGAAACCGTACCAGGCATTTAATAAAAACTCAGTTTACCAAAACAAATCCCTCCAAAGCAACTGCAACACCATCTTCATCGTTTGATGCGGTGACATGAAATCCCATCTGCCTAAGTGGCGACTCCGCATTCGCCATGATGATTCCCGTCCCGGCGAAGTACAACATATCCAAATCGTTGTAATTATCCCCGATCGCTAAGATCTCTGATCGGTCGATCTGCATTTGTTCAGCGAGATAGCGTAAAGGCTCACGTTTAGTCGCTTTCGGGCTAGAGAGTCCGATAAAGGCAAGCTGCCACTCTGCGACCGTCCAGATAATCGGCTTTACTTGTCCATCTAAACGCTGCTGAAAAGTCCGAGCGAGTTGGTGGACTTCCCCTTCAGAAACAGCGCAGATGACCTCTATCACGTCGCCGGGCAAATCTGTGGATAGGTTATCCACCCAACACAAAAATTGTTCATTCTCTTGAAGATAACTGCGCTGCCACGCATCAATCCGGTCTCCATAATCTTCGACCAATAAATTTGCCGCATCTTGCGTTCCTTCAAAAACGATCGGGCAGACGCCAAGTTCTTTGGCAACCTTCACGGCATTATGAGCTACATTGCGAGGAAGCAGTTGGTGATGCAGAAGCTCTCCGTTCAGTTGTTTGAGGATGGCACCGTTATGTCCGGCGATCAGCACCTCTGGGAGTTCAAGTTGCATGACTCTGGGCTTTGCGGTAAAAAAGCGTCGTCCGGTTGCGACAACAATCGTTGCATCTGTCTGAGCAACGCGATGTACCGCTTCTTTGGTTCGCTCCGTAATCTCTCCCTGAGAGTTTGCAAGTGTGCCATCGAAATCGAGGGCAATCAGTTTATATTTCGACATTGATAATGTAATTTCCTTCCGTTGAATACGAGATTTTACTCCCAAAACGGCACAAGCCATTCCTCTTCAATTTTCAAACCTAAGCCGGGGCCATCATTCGGTACAATGTAGCTGTCTTTAGGCACAGATTCACCCTCAATCGATTTCGTTTCCTCCAATGGCACACCAGGTGCGGAGCCAACGAAATATTCTACCCACGACGTGTTAGGCATTGCAGCAGAGAGATGAAGCCCTGATTGACGTCCACCACCGCCGTGAAAGATTACGGTCAGCCCAGCGGCATCCGCCATGTGGCAGATCTTGACGCACTCCGTGATACCACCGACCCAGAAAATATCCGGCTGAAGGATATCCAAACACCGTTTCTCGATCATCTGCTTGAAGGGAAAACGGGTGTAAAGATGTTCTCCACTGGCGAGAGAAACCCAGTCAACGGCTTTGCGGACTTGAACGTGCCCGTCGATATCCTCGGGAATGAGAAATTCCTCAATCCATTTTAGCCGATACGGGCGTAGTCGCCGAGCTAAACGGATGGTGTAATCCACGTCAAACGCCATGTAGCAATCCAACATAATCTCGACATCGTCACCGACCAACTCCCGCGTTTTGGCAACGAGTTTCTCGTTCTCCTTCAAGCCCCAGAGTCCATCGGCTGGACCATAAGGGCACGCGAGTTTCACTGCTTTGAAGCCGAGTTCAAGTTGCCAGTCTGTATCGTTGCCCGTTGCATAAGCGAAGAGTTTATCGTGAACAGGTCCGCCCAACAGCTCGTAGACAGGTTGGTTCTTGATCCTGCCGTTGAGGTCCCACAGGGCGAGGTCAATTCCGCTCATCGCACAGGTCGTCAAGCCGAGTGAACCGTAAGGCTTCGACATTCGGAACATCATATCCCAGATTTTTTCGACGGCAAAACAGTTTTCGCCAGTCAAAATCGGGGCAAAGTGATCGTCGATAATCGCGGCGACAGGCCTTCCAAATGTGGTTTGGCCCAACCCCCACGTTCCATCTTCGGTGGTAATTTTGACATAAACACCGCCCCATTTTGGCCCCCAACTCGATCGATGGCGCTTATATTTGGGATATTTGGACATCGGATTAGCAACTTCCGCACTCTCTGACCATGCGGGGCGACGCGGTGGTGTGCGTTTGATGTCGCGGGGTGGCATGTTTAACTTGACGGCTTTGATCTCTTTTATCTTCATTGGTTTGTGTTCTCCAAATCTCCGTGATCAGATTTTAACCTTCGGCTGGTTCAAAATTTTAGCACACATCAGGGGTTCAATCCACAAAAATCTATTAGATGGTAGAGCTGTTTAATTCTCCAACCTTCGGAAGGTTGAAAGGCGAAAAACAGAGATGAAGGTGCGACAAATCCTTATTCCCAGAGTTTTGGTTTTCCACGAAGAGCCTTCCGAAGGCTAAAATTCCGAGAATTCAATGCCCCTGATTAGATGGTGCTGTTGACATATCAGACTTGTACCGCTATAATATGTACGAAGATACAAGGAGGATTTCACAATGAAGAAGTTAATTTTCCCGTTTGTCGTCATTGAAGTACCGGATGATTTTCCAAGTGGATTAGATTTTGAGGCAGTGGATCGGTATGTCGATGAATACCCAGAAGTTGGCGATAAAATTATTCATGAGTATGAAGAAGCTTACAAGAAATGGATAAACAACGGACGCCGTGCAGTTTCAAGATGTGCCACGCTATGAAATCAACGAGAATAGGGATCGATTCTATTTGCAAACTATGATATAATAATTTTGAGTTGAGCGTTTTATACGCTACGATTAGTCGTACATTTTGATTATGAAACCAAGGAGAGTAACCATGCGAGCAATCTTGTCCGTCGTGTTTATCATTGCAATTTCGACAGCGGGTGTGTACGCCGCGCTGCCGAGCGACGTTATTTTTTATATGTCCTTTGATGACGGGGCAGGCAATGTCGTCACAGATTTATCAGGAAATGGAAATGATGGAACTATTCAGGGCAACGCCGATTGGCAGACTGGAAAGTACGGCAGCGCATTAAATCTTGATGGTGCGACATACGTTACTGTTCCGAATGCAGAGCCATTGGCGTCAATCTCCAACTCCATGAGTGTTGGTGCCTGGGTCCAACCAGGAGTTTTAGAAGGTTGGAGAAACATCGTTGAGATGGACGGTGCGGCTGGCTGGAAACTTGGGTTCCGTGATTCAGCGTTTGTTTTTACTACCTACCACGTGAAAGACTTCATCGGGCAGACAACTATTGATGTCGGTCAGTGGAGTCATGTTGCGGCAACGTGGGATGGCACACAAACTACTATTTACATCAATGGTGAACCGGACAGCGGTGGTCCCATTGCAGGTGGCGGTGCTATCGATGTAAGCGGT
>JADFGN010000632.1 GCA_022567695.1 Candidatus Poribacteria bacterium
GACACTCTTCTTTGATCATGATATTTGATTCCTTCCAAAGTAGAATACGTGATGTCAAATTGTAAACCAGATTTATTGCTTTTTTGTTACGGAATCCATCGTTTAGTCGTTTGTTTCGCAGAGGGTAACCTTACTTACACCATTTGCAAATCGAAACGCTACTGATGGAGCACTCGAATCTGCAGATTGATCGAGAATTAGTATTAGAACAAAATGCAGTTTCCTACCAAATTTCAAAATAGCATTGGCGATCATGAAAAAAAAGAAGATTGAAAAATCAAGACTTCCTTTAGAGGAACTCTTGACACATAGAAGGAAGTTCACAGTGAGTCTCCAACATATCGCCTATCACAATCAGCAACTTGAAGGCGATAAGAAGGCCTTGAAGGTCGACCAAAAGTGGCTTGATGAACATGAAGCCGAAATCGCAGACGATTTTCAACTGCAAGGCATGCAACATCTCCCCAAAATTCAGAATTCCGCCTTGATTCGATTTAGGAATTGTTGGGTACAGATTAATCCATGGTTACAGGAAAATAAGCAATTACAAGAAATATTAAACCGCTACTGGGTATTCCAATTTTTCAGCGGAATCGATAACGAAGCTTACAAGCGACTTTTCAGTGTTTTTCCCCCTAAAACAGAAGTTCAGAATCCGCTAAAAAAAGGGGGTAAATTCGCTGATTGTTTCTCACGAGAATTCACCTCATCCGATGATTCAGTTCCCGAAGAGATATATGTGCCATCGGTGGAACAAAGCAATTTAATCAAGAAGTGCATAACGTATCTGATTTTTTATTGGCAGTATACTGTCAAAGAAAAAGAGGGACAACTCACCTTTGAATTAAATCGATTGCAGCGTTTGATTGATGAAAAGCAGAGCCGCGGTCAACTCGTTCGATGGCTTGATGCCTACCTTGTTGAGAATGTCAGTCTGGATGGAACACCCGGTCTATTAAATCATTGGTACAGTCGGCTACGTGGATTTCCTCCATTCGCAAAAGCCATCGATGATGAAGATACAGATCCGATATTTGGATTAAGCCTCATTTGACAAAAGGAGTTGAGACAATCAATTTTCTTTCTCAGTTTGAGGCAAAAATTGAATCACCGGAGGCGTATGCATCTGTGTCAACGCATTCTGGATGTACGCCTCAAATTCCTCCTTCGTTTGAATACCCTCCAAGTCTGCCGACCATGCCGACAAAAACCGATAGGCAACTTCACCGCGCTCGCTCGGACGCATCAGAGCTACCAATACGCTTGTCTCGGAATCTTGAGGCGTCAGATCTTGAAAGGATTCAACTGCATCTGCCGGGAAAATCATCCCCATACCAATGCCGGTATTTTGTTCACTCCAGGTGGATAGCCATCCGTCCACTTTGTTCTTGACAGCTCCGGCACCGAGATTTGGAATACCTGTCGCAATTAGATATTCAGATGTCAAGCCTTGAACATTGATACGATGTTCGATCCAACGGTTTCCAGCGTAGACCGAGAATGTTGATGTGAATTGGATTGTACCATTCTTCAATTGCCAATCTGGTATCAGTCGCTGAACGACAGATCGAACGGGACCATCAGCAAGTACCCGCACGTAATCTGTTGTATCAAGGGGTTCAATCAACTTCCGATTGGTCTTATCCCAAAGTGCGAATCCACCACACCCAATTGCACCTTCCACCGGGATAAGCGGCTTCATGAATTCCCCGTTGGCATCCGACGGCGCTGTCGTTTGATAGACCAATCGATCGAGAGACAACCCTTCTGCTTTGTAGATGTTTAACCGTCCACCCTCTTTCCTAACGAAGTAGGTTTGCTTATTCGTCTGATCGGCTATTAGCCAGCGTGTACTCGGCTTTTGAATCTCGATCGTGGTGTTTTGAGAAAGTGGTGCGCCATTATCCTCAAACGTTTTTAGCAGTTCTGCTGAGATCGAGAAAGGGTCATCTAAGTAACTTTGAAAATGCGGTTCAACGCTGAAAAGTAACTTCCCGCTTTTGCCATAGGGTTGGATCGAACCGTTGTGCTTTAAAAGATAAGCGGCAAATTCAGATTCCAACGCCGCAAAACCATTCAATTCAGGGAAGATCCCCGCTCGTGTGCGCTTGGTGAATCCAATTGTCACAGACATCGGGTTGTCGGGGGAGTAGCGAATCGAAACTTCTTTCGTTTCCTGTGGTTCAAGATCTACAAGAAAAACCAATTCGTCCTTTTTCCCATCATAATTGGTATCATCTACTTGGCTATCGATTTCAGTTGGTGGTTGGCCCGATACGACCAAATAGGCATCAAACGAGAAATCTGGAGCGACCCTCTGAAGCTCATTGAGGGAAATAACAATCGGCACATTTTTCCGCTGGATTTGAAGCGTATTTCGCACAGTAAGTTTGACTTGCGGAATTTTCTGATTCCCGCCGGGAAGTGTGCAACTGGATAAGCCCAGTATAAGAGCTAAACTCCAATAAAAATGGGCAACGGTTCTCGACAAATAGACCACCGTTGCCTTTTGTTGTTTCTTGCATCGGTTATGAAAGATGGATGGATTGATCAAGCTGAACGTCTCCACAATAGGGTATTTGCTTATATTCTAACACAACCAAAGGGGGTTGCCAACTGAAAAATCTGCGATATAGAGGCAAAATGATTACCGTTGCAATCTTTGCGACCTTTTGATATAATACCCGTGGTGTTTGGGCAGCATCGTTATCTAAACGTTTGGTATGAGTTATGCAGTGGGTAATGCGCAGCTTATCCAGATCTATCAGGGTGAGGATTCCGAAAGCGGAATTTTTTCACACCAGACGTTCTAGAGAAGATCCCACTGTTTAGGGATATTATCGACTGAAACCACAACAATCATAACGGGGTTGCCCCGTAGGAGTCAAATCCTATGTACTCTGTCCGTCACCATCCAAAAGGACACATTTTTTTTGAAGAAGGTTCGCCCGGTCCCTTGGCGTATATTATCAAGTCGGGTCAAGTAGAGATTACAAAGAAGCAAGGAAATAAGGAGATCACCATAGCCATGCTTGGTCCCGGTGAGATTTTCGGCGAAATGGCGTTGCTCGGGTCGAAAGCGCGAACCGCCACTGCTAGAGCTCTCGCAAATACAGAAGTCGTTAGCATCAGCCAAGCTCGGCTCCTAAGCTTTTTTCGACGGAGCGATCCCATACTCAAGCACGTCGTTATGTCACTCATTAATCGCCTCGAAATGGCAACAGCTTTGATTACTCAGGACAAGATGGATGACATTTACGCCAGTGCCTGCCAGATAATCGTCTTAGTTGCCAATCAGGAATCGACTCCCACCGATGAAAATGGAAAACGCTTGCTTCCGTACACTTCAGTAATTGAACAGCTTCGGGGAATTTTGTCGATTGATGCCGCAGATTGCCACCTGATTTTGGAAAAGTTGGAAGCCATTAATCTCATTGCAATTGTACAAACTCAATTCGCCAAGGATAAATCCATCCGATTGATTGACGAGGAAAATTTCGTTCAAAGAGCGCAACGTGTGTCAAAGGAACTAGAAGGGGCATGGTCAGATCGTGCCAGCCAAGGATCTATCTACCTCGATCTGTACGACCTGTCTGAGCAGACTGGGGTTGAGCGAGAAAAGATTTACAAAAAGATCGGGACTGGTGAAGTTCCCGAGGAATTCGTTTTTTTTAAAAAGGAGGATATTCTCAAATGGGTAGAGGAGGTGGGTCAAGCTTTCTTTGACAAGAAAAAACGAATCACCGTAGACGATTTGGATTCTATTGAATCGATACCCTATGTTAAGAACTCCATTCTGCAAGTGGCTTTAAGAAAGTTGGATTTTTACCAAGTCTGCCAGTTGCTCAAAACTGCTGATGAGTCGATACGGGAAAAAATATTCGCCAACCTGTCTGGAAAGTTCAAACGAATCGCTCAACAAGAGCTAAAGCTAATTGAAGAGGTTGATGCT
>JADFGN010000633.1 GCA_022567695.1 Candidatus Poribacteria bacterium
GGTCTTTAGAAATGTAAAGTTTAATACCCAAAATTAGTTAAGGAGATAAAGCCAATGAAAGGATGTCTTAGAAACGAAAGAGGGCTTACCCTCTTGGAACTACTCATTGCAGTCGCCATTATCGTGATAATTGCAGGAGTTGGAATTCCGACCTATCTGAAGTTTCGATCAACTTCTCAACATGCTGAGGCAAACTTGAACCTCAACGGTATCAAACAGTTTGAGGAGAGTTATAAGTTGGGCAACGGTATCTACATTAACTGTGCCGTGTCACCTCGTCCTGTAGCGGCCCTCGACGAAACAACTCTGGCATGGACTGACCTAGGAATAGGTTTCACATCTATCGGTTTTGGCACCAATGCTCCTGTCCGCTTTGTTTATGCCGTAACTGGCGCAACCACGACCTCATTCCTTGCAGAGGCGGCCGGTGATACCAACAGAGATGGCAATGATATTCTATTTGTCGCGTCACCAACTATTGGGCCTCGCGTCGTTCAGTTAGGCGACGCAGTAACACTCGGCGCAGATACTCAGAATATCGATTAGCTCTTAGTCTTTGAAGCCTTAGAATTGTGAAATCCCACAGGTTGAAATGTTTGCCAATGGCTAATTATTTAGCGAGCATTCACAAAAACGGTTGAATTGTGACGAATCCGCACGCGATTCGGTGTGACAGATTTGCGTCCAAGTTGTCATCAATCTCGATTGATATAGATAGCAACTCAGCATCAGTGTCAAGTGGAAAATAAAATGGTAGCGACGCCATCACTAGCGAGTGGCGAGAACATCACTCGCTAGTGATTAGGGGGTAGAACGAGCCTGAGCATCAGCCCTGATTATCGCTACACATTAAGTCAAGGTATAAGGTATTAACATCTCCCATTATTTGGACGAATTCAAGATTCTATGAATGAGGAGTCAATATGTCAACACAGAATGCACCACTGCCCTTACGTCGCTTGGGGCGTACAGATTTGAAAGTGACCGCCTTTAGCATGGGCGGTGCCGGAATTGGCAGAAGCAATGTGACCGATGACGAAGCAATCGAAGCGGTACATCGTGCGATTGAGCTTGGGGTGAACTATCTCGACACTGCGCCGTTGTATGGTGAGAGCGAAAGAAGAGTTGGACTTGCGTTGGCTGGTGGTTGGCGTGAGAAGGTTTACCTTGCCACAAAGACGGGAACGCATCCCGAATGGCGCGGAGACTATTCCGCTTCTGGCACGCGCCGGAGTGTTGAAAATAGCCTTCGCCTTCTGGGTACGGATTATCTGGATGTTTGCTTAGTTCACGATCCAAGTAGCATGGATGCGGTCATTGCGAAAGACGGAGCATTCGAGGAACTTCAGCGTATGCGTGAGGAAGGGTTGGTGAAGTTCATCGGTCTAGGCGTGCGCGAACATGAATTTCACCGCATCGCTATCGAGACGGGCGTCGTGGACGTTATTCTCACCTACCTTGACTACAATTTGATTCGCCAAACCGCTGCTGACAGCTTGCTGCCTTTGGCGAGAGAAAATGACATTGGTGTCATCAACGGTAGCCCCATTGCGATGGGATTGCTTTCCGGTCTCGAACCGCATCCAAATTCCAGACCGCCGGACGGTGAGAAAGCGTATCAGCTTTGGAAGTGGGCAGAGGAAAATAATCAGAATCTCCTCAATCTTGCAATTCAGTTTTGTCTTCGTCAGCCGCTCATCCATATCAACCTCACCGGATCTAAGGATGCGACAGAGGTCGAGCAGAACTTCGTTGCGGCAACGACACCTGTGCCAGAGGAAATCTGGAAGCGATTGCCGATTTGACAGATTTAGATTAGGAGGCTTTAATGAATCAACCCAACTTTGTTGTTTTTCTGACAGATGACCAAGGCTATGGCGACCTATCTTGCATGGGCGCGACAGACTTCAGAACCCCACACCTTGACCATTTAGCGACTTCCGGCGCAAGATTTACAGATTGGTATTCCAATTCGCCCGTTTGCTCTCCTTCACGAGCGGCTCTGCTGACCGGACGATATCCCGGCAACGCAGGCGTGCGTTCTATTCTTGCGGGGCATCGAACTGCAACGGGGTTGCCCACTTCAGTACCAACCATTGCGACAGCACTTAAAGATTTGGGATATTATACGGCCATGTCTGGGAAATGGCATTTGGGGCTTGCCGAAGGGTCCCGTCCGGAAGACCATGGATTTGATGATTGGTTTGGTTTCATGGCAGGCTGCATCGATTACTACTCTCACATTTTCTATTGGGGCATGGCCCGGCAGGGCATCGATCAAACGCACGACCTCTGGGAGAACGGTAACGAAATCTATCGCAATGGTGAATACTTCACTGAGCTGATTACGGAATACGCGCTGAAGTACATCCGCAAAGCGGTTGAGGCTGGAAAACCGTTCCTCCTTTACGTGCCCTATAACGCGCCTCACTATCCGATGCACGTCCCACAGAAATACATTAATCGCTTCCCCGGTCTCCCTTGGGATCGCCAGATTATGGCGGCGATGTTAAGTGCAGTGGACGACAGCGTTGGAGAAATCATCGCGGAGTTAGAGCGGCAGGGGATTGTAGAAAATACCCTCTCCTACTTCCAAAGTGATAATGGCCCGTCCCGTGAAACGAGGAATTGGCTGGATGGCACTCAAGACCCGTATTATGGTGGTTCTGCGGGCAAGCTGAAAGGGCATAAGTTCAGCCTTTACGAAGGCGGCATTCGCTCTCCCGGAATCATGAATTGGCCGGCGAGAATTCCCGCAGGTCAGGTCATCAGCGAAGTTGGGGCAGCGATAGATGTGTTTCCAACCCTCCTCAAGGCAGCGGGCGATGACCTATCAAAGTATGAACTGGACGGTCTGGACGTGATGCCGATGGTCGCTGATGGCAATGCTTCTCCTCATGAGGAAATCTTCTGGGAGATGAATCAGCAAACTGCGGTACGTCGCGGGAAGTGGAAGTTGACTCTCAATGGTCGTCTCGTGGAAGGTGCGCCAGAGGAAGATGATGTCCACCTCGCAGATCTGGATGTAGACATGGGCGAAAAGCACAATCTGAAAGACGAATATCCAGAGGTCGCTGCCGAACTCAAGGCTGCGGCAGAAACATGGCGAAACGCGCTTGAAGATCGCTGGGAAAGGGAGTGGGTTCCTCATGCCAACGGAACAACGGGTCATGTGAAGAGGTCGTAATATCAATTCTTGATCAAAGAGCGAATCACCTTGCGAAGGTTCAAAACCTTCGCAAGGTTAGAACTCAATATTAATCGCCTTCAGATTTGGGAATAATATAAGATTTGATAATCGACGAGAGCCATTGGAAACCAAAGCATGAAACATATCATCACACACACCAGCCCCGATTTAGATGCGATTGTGAGTGCTTGGCTCGCCCAGGATTTTCTGTTTGCGGCCGAGGCGTCAGAAGTGCTGTTTGTGAGTCGAAAGGTTCCGGTCAAAGTCAGACAGATCGCTGATTGTTTGGTGGACATCGGCAATGCCTACCATCCTCAGCAATATTTATTTGACCACAAACCTCCGGCGTTTGAAAATCGAAATAGCACCTGTGCAACCCAGTTAATCTGGGAGTATCTGTTGCGTATTGGTCGGGATGTTGCCTATCTCGAACCACTGGTGGAAGTGACATTTCAGGGAGATACCCACAGGAATTCAGAGGCACTTAAGCAAAGCCGCAAGGATGGTCCCCATGCAGAGTTGTCACGTTTAAAGGACAATCACAAAAAAGCTTCAGTGGTTTATGAACAGATGGTCAAGTGGCTACGAGCCCGCTATGGAACTCATACCAATTCTCGATCAATGTGTTCCTAATAAACTGTCAAATGAGACTTGACTCGTAGCCGAACTTGCCAAAGTTTGGATTCTTGGCATCCCGTCCGAATTCTTGCGAATTCGGCTACATAAAAATTAGTTAAGCCGAATGTCGTATTTGCCG
>JADFGN010000634.1 GCA_022567695.1 Candidatus Poribacteria bacterium
TTTGGCTGAATCAAATGCGTGATAATTTTAAGTTATCATGTGTTTTTTCCAGCACTCCCGTTGGTCTATTTTGAACGTCAGTCAAGCGTAAACCGGTCATCAGCCATACCTCCTTTCTGGGAACAGATGTGAATGATGAGACTATTCTCAACTTGATGCGTATGTGTCATGTGTTATCGTACTCGGAATCTCTGCGCGACCGGTTTTTCAAACGATCCGATATGGAGGATAAAACTTTCCCCGGGTTCTCCGAATGCAAAATCAATTCGGAACATGTTCACAAAGGGCACCAAGAATCGAAGTCCTAAACCGTATCCACCGATGAAATTATCTGTCTCGAATGCATCGGATTCGTCCCAGACAACCCCTAAATCGCCAAATAAAGCGGCTTGAAGTCCAATATCCGCCGTAAGTCCAAAAAGGCTCAATACTTTGGGGTCCATCAGCGTGACACGGTATTCCGCTGTGTTAATCCACTGATGCTTTCCACTTCTATCGGAGCTAATATCCCAACCGCGCACACTGTTGGTGCCGCCCAAATGGAAATCTTGGTGCAACGGAATATCGGCGCCAACATCTCCAATTCTTAGCGTGGTCAGAGAAAACAGGGCTAAGGTGTGCCTTTCAATAATTGGTACATATCTTCTCATGTCAAAATTAAACGACCAGAAATCGCCGTCGCTCCCAAGGAGACCGCCCGTTTTTGAAAGTTCAAATTCGTTCCACCAGCCCCGGTGTGGATTAGACCATAAATCACGACTATCGTAACCGATAAAAAATCCGAGGGTGGGAACGTTGTCCCGATTGCTTTCTGAAAGGGTTTTTCCCGCCGAATCGCTTTTTATCGATAGAAATGAAAATCGACCACCAATTCGACCATATTCGCCTAAATAGCTACCAACCCGTAGCGTCCCCTCGCTGGCAATCTCATTAAACTGGTCCAACTCGTTGAATCGATCGCGCTGGAAGAATTCAAGCGTCACCGAAAGATGATTCCCGGCTATCCATGGGTCTTGATAAAGTGTGCTGATGTTGGTTGCCCCACCAAATCGAGCCGCCCCCAAAAAGAAGCGATCTTTGCCGAGCAAATTCACCGATTGGAATCCGGGCCCTGCGGCAAAGCCATTTTCATCGGTGATTTCGTAACTAAAAAATGGCAGATATGGAAAAAGCTCTCTCACACGGATTTCAAGGATGAGGTCGTTTCCTTCTTCAATGGGTTGAATATCAATGACACTGAAAATATCGAGCTTATCTAATTTGGCGAAATCCTTTTGGGCATTCTTTTTTATGTACGGTTGACCGACTTTAGAAGCCAACTCTCTTAATATGATATCCTCGTGCGTGTAACGAATTCCTTCTATCCGAATCTCTTTCAAGTTTTTACCATAGCGTGTATCCTTTCCGGATTGTGCCAGAACCGTTGCAACATGTGAATTGTCTCCGGTATCGTCTGACACTTTAGCAGACGCGAATGAAACTGCAAGTATGCAACAGATGGACGTATACAGGAGGGAGAATTCCCCCATGATTGTCCAGCGTGTCAATTTCAATCTGTGTAACAATGGAGTACCTCCTTGTGAGTCAGGTTATTCTTGGCGTTTTAGGCCCAGTAAAGTCAATTTCCCCGACACATGGTCTGATCGAAGGTAAACTAAAACCCACTTGCTCCATTTTCCATTGGATGCGCGTTGCGTTTGGATTCTGAACTCCCATAAAATCTCATCGGATGCCGATGGCGGTAGCGCGAGACATGTACCTTCCACAGCCCTGGACTTTTCGACGAGTTCACCATTACGCCATAGATCATAACGGTATCGCGATTCAGCCGCTGACTCAAGACCGGTTTCTACTGCAAGGTCTACAAAGCATAACGCCGCCTTTCCATTGCGCATCTCCCGAAGTTCAAACCGATCGAGCGGATTCATCCGGCTGAACCAATACCGTCCAACAATGTCTCGCCGTTCGATGAGGGTTTTAAGAAGATAATCGGCGGCTTCTGGATCGGAATAACCCCCTTCTTGGACCGCAGCTTTAATCTGCTCGTCTGTAAAGGACATGACAATCTTTGCGCCCCAATATCCATCGAGGTTTGTCATGTTTTCAAATGCGGGATTTGGTATGATGAATTTGTACTTTTGAGGGTGGAATATATCAGACCGAAAATAGCCGATGGAGGGGTAATGAATCGGCTTCACTTTTTCCCACGGACGGACGTAGAACCCGAGAGTCACGATGTTAAGAAGGATTTGGTGCGGATCGACCATATTTTCATGACCTATGTCCGGGGGCTTCGGCCCGTTCGCTTTGCCGCCGAGTGTGGAACCAAAATCGATGAGGTAATGCTTCATGTAGCCTTCTGGCGTATATGCGGTCAATGAATTATTCGCTTTGGTATCATAATGGTTTAACCAGGCGGCAATGACCCTGAGTCCTCGAAGTTCTCGACGATGTTGATGCGGAATAATGTCATTGAGGTCGTCTTTGCGGGTACCTTTGTATTTAAATGGACCTTTAGGGATTCCAGAGATGAACTGACTCGCCACAACGCGAATGCGACCGTCGGGGAGATGTTCAATCCGTTCAAGGATTTCGTCCAGGTCCTTCTGTTCCATAAATCGCTTGCGTCCCTTTTCCCCCAATTTGAGGATGCTCGGATGAAAGTAGGCGATGTAGTTTTCCGGGACATGATATCCGGCAGCGTGAAACAACTTGGTGGAAACCACTTCTGCGCCGGTAACTAACTCGGAATAGCCCTTCGGGTCGAATTTAATAATGTAGCGATCGCCGCGGCTATCCTGAATCGTGAAACCCGGGGTACGACCTTCCGCCTTCGCACGAATCACCGTCCATGTTCCCGAAGTGTCAGGTCCCTCTCCTGAATCAGATCCTCTCCTAACTTCGGCGATAGACATGCGTTTGAGGCCATTTCGATTGGTAAACCAACTCGAATTGACCACTTCGCCAAAGGCATTGACGTTGATTGCACCCTGACGCTTTCCGGTGAGATTACGAACCTGCCGTGAAAGGTCTAATGATTGCTCGACCTGCTCAGCAAACTGTTTGTCAAAGCCGTCTGCGGCAATGTTAATCGATTTCTCTTTGGGCTCTGGCACGGGACGCTGGTCACTTGGAATGGGCTCTGGCATTCTGAATGTACCATGACCGCCGCAGCCTGTAATGAAGCTTGTAAAGAAAATCAGCGTTAAGAAAATGGATCCTAAAAAACCGTCGTGTGCCAATACCGATCTTGGTTGCATCACAATCATAATGTCTCCTATTGACAATTCAGTTATGAGTTAGTTCAAACCAAAGTAAACGCGGAATCCGTCACTGCTTTTCCCAATAACAAACGATGTCACTAATCCTTCCTTTCCCCAAATCCGAACCCCACCACCGTAACCCACTTCAAAGTTGTCTGTCGATAAGTCGTTGAAGATATCTTCAGCCACTTGGCCGACATCGACGAAGAGAATCGCATCGGCCTTCGCCCATATCGGATACCGGTATTCTAACGACCCCAAAACCATGTCTCGTGCCCGAAATCTGCCGCGGCTGAAACCCCGAATGGTCTCACCCCGCCCGAGTTCGCTGAGATAGTAGAAGGGCACTTCTCGGTCTGAGAACGGTTCGGTGATTTCTCCCGCCAGCCGCAGCGCGAGGCTTCGGTTGTAAAAGAGGTGAATGTGCTGCCTCAAATCGGCGGAGAATTTCCAAAAGCCAAAGGTATTGTTATCCAGATCTTCAAAAACGCCCGCTGTCAGTGAGAACTCGCTGCCTTTGGATGGGTTGCCCGGCCTGTTTTTTGAATCATACTTCACGCCGAGTTGCAGGCGTCCGATAGAGACCTGCTCCTCCAGTCCGGGAAGGCTCTTTCTATTGAAGAGATTTGTTGTAAAGGGAAGGCTTTTATCTTTCCCTTCCGAAAT
>JADFGN010000635.1 GCA_022567695.1 Candidatus Poribacteria bacterium
ATGATTAATGCCACATTGCTTGACCATATTCCACAGCGGCGATGGCTGCGGTCCCAGCATTTCAGCGATTTGAATCATTGTTTACTCCTTTGAAAGATTGTCCAGAGAAATGATTGTTTTCCCATAGCAAGGTGATTTTAGACCTGACAGGTTTTGAAAACCTGTCAGGTCTGCAGATTACAAAGTCTTGATATCCACGCCCATCAGTCCCATGCATCCAACCCCAGCAACTTTCTGCCCAGCGACGTCAATTCAGCCGGAGGACGCCCTTTCTCCCACTGCCGCGGATCGCCGGGGAATGCCGGAGAAGACGGTGGCTGACGGTCTTTCCAAAGGCGGATTCGGCTCTGAAGATGTTCTTGGTTCTCCGGTCTTGCAGGGGACATTGTGATGTATTGTGCAAGCCGGGGGTTGTCCGATGTGTTGTGGCTACTTCCATGTGCCAACGCTCGGTGCCAGATCAGCAAGTCTCCAGCCCTCCCCGGAATCGTCTGTGGTTTAAATTGCTTGAGGTCTGGTGCGTAATATTCATAATCGGGTGGATGGTCAGCATCGAAGTCTGTCAATTTGTGATGAATGCCACGAATGCACTGAAACCCACCCTGATTGGCTACCGTATCCGTCAAATATAAAACCCCCTGGACGCCAAAGCTCAATGGGAGATTTTTTGTATTCGCATCCCAATGAATAAACCCCTTGTTGTCATATTCCGGGTGGTCGGGGTGGGGTGGTGGTTTGAAGCTGACGCGGTCAATCGATACCCACAGTTTTTCTGTTCCCCAAATCTCCGTGAAAATCTGATGCATCCGCGGATGTTGCCGATTGTTCCACATTGCCTGATGATGATACATTTCGACCATCCCGTTGGTACGAAGCGGCTCCCGGTACCACCCTTCACGGTCTGTGGGCTTCATTTCAAGAAACTCAAACGCTCCCGCAATGATGGCGTCCAGATTCTCTTGGGGCACGGCGTTGGGGACAACAACGTAACCGTTCTGTTTGAAAAATGTCCAATCTTTATCAGAAAGTATTGCCATTTGGTCTGCCTCCATCTTCAATAAAATCTAAACCTTGACTTGTGGCTCTCTTGGTAGTAATTGCTGTGGCCAGACAATCTTCCGCTGCTCGGGCGTCAATCGTTGAAGCAATTCTGGTGAAGGGTGGTATCCATGCCGGAAATTCCCCCAAGACGGCCCGTAGCGATAAACCACAATTCGTCGCACGCCCGCATTCACTCGCTTCGCAGACCCGTGGCAAATCCCGTCTACAAATAATAGCGCGTCCCCGGCTTTCATGTAAATCTCAATGGCTCCCTCGATGCCGTCTACCGATTTGTCACGTCCCATACTATATTCGCCATACTGCGGATGCCGGAAGTTGGACTTGTGACTGCCCGGAATCAGCATTGTGCCGCCATCTCGGGGGCCAATGTCCGTCAGTGCGATTAAGATATCAATCTGCCCACACATAAACCGCCCGCCGTGATAACGAAACTGGTTGCGCATGATGGGTGGATATCCGCCGGAATGTATCCCGATGGCCTCTCCCGGTTCGCGGAAATTGGCGAGGTTTTCGTCGATAAATAACGGCCCATGGTGATAATCAAATGATCCCTCACCCCCGACTAAATGCTTCACTTTGTCAATCCACGACGGATGATCGATCAATTTCTCAAACGGCTGGCCAGCCTCGTAAATCTGCTGGTAATTAATTCCGGACGTTTTATCTCCGTATTCATGTGCGTGAACATATCCGTGCCACTCGCCGGGCTTCAGCGGTGGAATGGCATCTAGACAATCATTGAGATCTTTGATCTCCGCATTTGTCAATGCCCCTTCGAGGTGCAGGTACCCACGCAAATCAAACAGATAAACGTCCATATCAGTGACCATGTTGTTCTCCTATGAATGAATTTACCACTGCTTCTTTAATGCTTTGACCACATCGCACTCTATAGCCGATAATTGCTAGGACATGTACTTCGGTTAACGTGAGTTCATTTTTATCCGCCAATGCCTCGCAAATCAAGTTCTGTAACGAAGTGGCAACTCACAGCGTGATTCGGCTTGACTTCAACCAAATCCGGCTCCTCTTGGCGGCAAATATCTTCAGCATAGCGACACCGCGTATGGAAGACGCATCCTGTCGGCGGATTAGCCGGGCTAGGAACTTCACCTGACAAGAGAATTTGGTTGAAAGGTGTGTCCGGATCGGCGGGCGGAATTGCGGAGATTAGGGCTTCAGTATAGGGATGGAGTGGCTTCATTGCTTTGTTAATGAGATGAGAGATCTCGACTCGCTCACCGTTCTTTTTACGGAACCAAATCTCTCCGGCAGTGGGATCGTAGAGGCGGAGGATAGATCGTCCTAGCGTCGTTTTCCCGCAACCACTTTCTCCAACCAGACCGAAGATCTCTTCCTCATGAATTGAGAAACTAACGCCATCTACCGCCTTGATGTGTCCAACCACTTTTTGGAAGAAACCGGCGCGAATTGGGAAGTATTGTTTTAGTCCTTTGACTTCGAGGATGATGTCGTTTGTATTGCTCATTTGCGTCTTGAATCCTGCATCCTGTATCTTGAGTCTTCGCTCTGTCTTTTGTCACACGATTGAATACGGATCTGCGGCATCCCGCAAGCCATCACCCAAAAAATTGAAGCCCAAGACTGCCACAAGGATAAAGGCAACAGGGATAGTAATCCATGGGTGACTGCCGAGAGTCTGAATGTTGTAGGCGTTACGCATAAGCACCCCCCAGCTTATCAATGGCGGTTGGATACCAATGCCGAGGAAGCTTAGGAAACTTTCCGCCAGAATGATCTCTGGAATGGTCAGCGTCAGGATGACGATAATGTGGCTCAAGGAGTTGGGGTAGAAGTGACGAAAGATGATTCGCGCATCCGATGCTCCCATCTCTTTGGCGGCGAGGATAAAGTCCGTCTCGCGCAACGCCATCACCTTCCCCCGCACCTCACGTGCCAGTGTTGTCCAGCCCAGCAAGGCAAAAATAATCGACATGACAAAAAATCGCCATCGCATCCCATGTACTTGGGATAACGGCGGCAAGCGCCATCCACAGTGGTAATACGGGCAGAGAACGGAGCAATTCCAGAAATCGTTGCAAGAGACCATCCACCCATCCACCGTAATATCCAGATACGATGCCGAGGACAGATCCGACCGCCACACTGATGATTGTGGCAAACAACGCCATTGCCAGAGAGATGCGACCCGCTCGACAAGCTCTCCCCCACAGATCTCTGCCGAACTTATCCGTACCGATCAGATTAATCGTGCCCTCTTCTTTGACTCCGATAAAATGCCATCGCATGGGAATTCCCAGGAACTTATATCGCCAACTCCGAACAAAGAACTTGACGGTGTATCGCTGACTCGTATCCTCGCGCCATAGTCGTTCAAAGGTCGTCGGATCGCTCGGAGAGAAGAAGTCTGAGAAAATCGCCAAAATGGCAAGTATCAACGTCATCAAACCGCCGATGATCGCAATTTTACTTTTTCTGAACCTTTTCCAGACGAGCTGATAGTAGTTTTCGTATGGTTCGTTTTGCTGAACGTCAGAGAGAGTAGATTCAGTGGATTGGTTCATGATAATTTATGCGTCAATGATAGCAAATTCATGGTCGGGCACCTGACATCCGATAACCAGCAATACCGACAGAGTCCACGTGACACGTTGCTGCGGCAAAATTCGCTAGCTATTTGACGCAGACACGATGTAATCCTTAATTGTTTGTTGGGCATCGTCATTTTTCCACCCAATCCACCAGAATTCGGCACCGATTTCATACACTTTCCGCTTCCGCTTGCATCGAACCACTTTGGCAAGCGCGAGGATAGGCGATGAGAACTGATTCGATTCCAACTCCAGCGCGACCATCGTCTCCGGTTCGATAA
>JADFGN010000636.1 GCA_022567695.1 Candidatus Poribacteria bacterium
TCTGTCTGTTGTGTTAGTCATCAGACCTATCCCTAATAGACCGATCCTCCGTCGGAGCGACGTCTCGGAATTTCGCTCAACTTGCACCAAAGTCCTGAAGGTGCACATGTCGTTCACCCAGATATTTGCTTTTGACAACCAACGAAAGGGGAAACTCATGAGAAGGTCATTTTACGTATTCGGAACAATTCTCGTTCTAATATCACAGTTGCTAATAACGAATGTTTTTGCGGACCAAGTCATCATGCTGGATGTCATGTTTTTTGACCCGGACAAGAGTGAGTTCCTTTTGGATGACAAAGAACGTGAAGCCGCGGTGACTAAAGCTATAAATCAATTTAAAGGCAATGTATGGGATATCTTTGAAGAGGAAAACGCTCTGGGCGGTACGGCGCTCGGCGCACCAGGGGATAATGATTTTGCGAGTAACTTTCCCTTGATTTATAAATTGCCCGTAGCCATTGCGGTGGGTGAAGGCGGTCCATGGAAAATGTGGGCGCGGCTGAATCGGACGGCAGATCCAAATTCCTTCTGGTGGAGAGCTGGCCAGGACGGCAAAAAGTGGAAACCGAATGCTTTTAACATTGACACACATGGGTGGAATAACCCGGGCGGTATCCCGGCTCCAGACAAACCACCGTGGTTTTGGTTTAGCGGTGTTGGAACTCCAGAATTCCAGGAGGGGGACAACTACCTGATGCTCTCCTGTCGTGAATCCGGTATCCCGCCGAACGTGAATTTTATTGATGTCATTTCGATTCGCAACGACGGTAACCCGCCAACGGATGAAGAATCCGAAAAGCTGTTGGCAGATCAATATAAAGGCATCCGCAGTCCACTTGATGATGCGCCGGAGTCTGTTTCGCCGACGGGGAAATTGAGCACAACATGGGGAAGGTTGAAAGGGAAATATTAAGTACATGGCATTTCAAAGTAGAGGTGCGCGCTAATTAACCCGCATCTTCCGATTGCGTGGCAGTGAGATTTAATTATTGCCGAAACTCAGATAGTTTAATTCATCGTAGATTCTGTCGTGCCTTCTTGAAATCCGGCGGCGACGAAATCTACACTATAAGGAGAATTTACAATGCGTAACTATGTGTTTTTTGCTTTCGTATTGCTGCTTGTATTTACCAGTTGGTCGGCGCACGCCGTCAAGATTGTCATGATCTCCGCCGCCGATCCACCGGCCGGAGCAGATGTTATGATAATCGAGCGTCTACAGGGACTTGGCTTTGAGGTGGAATCTCACTCGCAAGATGAGCAAGATCCGGTCGAGCTCACGGGTGTTGACGCTGTTGTCATCGGCGAAGCTCTCGGCAGCGGGAATGTGACTGACGGCTACAAGGATGTTTCTATCCCCGTCATTACCATTGAGGCGTTTGTCCTTGACGACATGGCGTTGGGTACAGACGGCACTTTTAACCAAGATCAAGATAACATGCTGAATATCGTTGATGCGCATCCAATCGCTGGGAACCTGAGCGGAACAGTGGAAATTGCCTCTGCTATTGCTGATATTTGTTCGGTTGGCGAAGTGTTGGGAGATGCGCAAATTATCGCTGAGATTGCAGCAAATGGACATACAGCCCTTGCAATCTGGGAGGCAGGTTCAAATGATGCAGACGGCAACCCGATTCCAGCGCGTCGTGCTTTCGCGTTCCTTCACGCAAATCTCACCCCTCTGTTAAATGATGATGGCTGGGGACTTTTCGACAGATCGGTGCTGTGGGCGTTGGATCAGCTTACGCCGGTCAACCCCGAAGGCTCACTGCCAACGACGTGGGGTACGATTAAGACACAGTACCGTTAGCCTGCCACATCGTTAAATGTTAAGATCAAGGGCCAATTTAACCCAAATCTGTAGGAGGAAATTTAACATGAGAACACAGTCTTTACGATGGAGTGCCGTCTTGTTGCTTTTCGTGGGCATGACCATACCCAACGCCATGGCTGCGATAACGGATATCGTCATTAGCGCAGAAACAATAAGAGATTTCGGCGAAATGTCTGAACAAAATATTGAAATTGTTGAAGATGACGAAACCTCCAACGGGCTTGCACTTCATTGGACCGGTGGTGCAAACAATCCCCCCATTGCTGAGCCGACCGCATGGTTTAAGGTTGAATTCCTTGCGGATGCGGCAGAATATTTCATCTGGATTCGCGCCAAACATAATGGAGATACAGGCACGGATGCGGTTTGGGCGCAATTTGACGACCAAATAGGGACGCTCGAACACACCGCCGATCCAGCCGCTCCAGGTCGAGGGCTAGGAAATTGGGCAGACCATTTGGAGGCAAACGTTTACGACTGGGGGAGTCAGGAGGTTCCACCAGAAACTGTGGTGAGCGTAAAATTCAAAGACGCCGGTGTCCACGCGCTCCTTATGCAACCGAGGCAAGTTCCTCACCATATTGATCAAATTTGGTTGAGCCAAGATCAGGATGAACGCCCAGAGAGCGATCCGGTGGATTGGGATGCAACCAAAGATCCCCTTTCAGTTGATTATCGAGGAAAACTGACAACGACTTGGGGTCAACTGAAAAGTCGTCAGTAAATCATTTAACGATCCACATGGTGCAGATATTCGGGTCTGCACCACGACTCCTCCTAAATTCCCGACTTCGCTGAAAGGACCTAAAGATTATGAGAAAAAGTACGGTGATCTTTTACGGCTTACTAATTTCAGCCGTTCTCATACTACCGAGTGTCAGCCCTTTACTCGCGCAAATACCAATGATAGCCTTTCTTTCCGACCGATCGGGTGACTCAGAAATTTATCTTCTGTTCGACAATGGGGTAGTTGAAAGGCTGACAAAGAATAAATCGAGAACCATCGACCCCGACTGGTCTCCGGATGGAAAGACGATTATTTTCTCAAGCAACAAACTCGGCGGAGAGGCGTATGATATCTTCTTGATCGATGTCGAGACAAAAAAACAGACAAACCTGACGGAGGGGCAATTTGGAGGGAACAAGCAAAAGCCCCGTTGGGCACCGGCGGGCGAACCACGTGCGACTTTTGAGGGACCTGGTCTTCCAGATGCAGACAATTGGGATGTTGGCCTGATGGATTTAACGACACAGCAAAAGTTAGATATCGGTGACGTTGTCAACATAACAAATATAGGCGGTGAGGGAAAAGGTCAAGATATTGAAGCCGCCTGGTCTCCGGATGGCACAATGATCGCTTTTCAGGGTCAGCGTGATGGCAAATTCAATATCTTCATTGCGGATATGGACCTTAAAAAACCGGGGGCAAATCAACGGAATATCACCAAAGCACTTGAAACTGCACAACGACCACGCTGGTCTCCAGATGGGAGCACAATCCTCTTTGAATCGAAAAAAGATGGCGATTGGGAAATCTTCTCGATAGGCATTGATGGAAATGACCTGCAACAACTAACCAATAACGAGGACACTGACAGAAATGCGGAGTGGTCAACAGGCGGTATCGTCTTTGAAAGCAAACGCGATGGAAACTTCGAAATTTATCGGATGGACGATGATGGAAGTCATCCGGTTAACCTGACCAATAATGATGGCTTAGATTCAAAGCCAATCTGGTCACCCAACGGAGCAAAGATATTATTTGAGTCCAGACGAGATGGGGACCGAGAAATCTATGTGGTTGACGCCGACGGTTCTAATCTACAGAAGCTGACAAACAATCCTGCCAAAGACACCTTTGCGCGGTGGAACCCACAATTTTTCTTCTTGGCCGTTGAACCGCAAGAGAAGAAACTGGTTACACTTGGGGAAGTCAAGAATACAATGCTATTGCAAAATTATCCCAATCCCTTTAATCCTGAGACATGGTTCCCGTATTATCTGAGTAAAGACGCCTCGATAACGATGCGGATATACAACACGAGTGGCGAGTTGGTGCG
>JADFGN010000084.1 GCA_022567695.1 Candidatus Poribacteria bacterium
CACAGTTGACCAATAAATAAAACGGCACCCAACGATGTTACGGCAATATGGAGGACAAGTAGCCAACGGTTGGGAGTTGTGGCACCGACAATCATCAAATATCCACCAGAAACTATCCCAACTCCCAAACAAACTATTCCGCTCTTGCCAACAATCGGCATGTTGGCCAAATATTTCCGAATGTATCCAATTAACGGAATGATTAGCACTATACCAACGGCAACATGAATCAATACATTCGATATGTAAAATAGCGTCGGCTCCCCAAAGCTAATCAGATAGGCACTGTTCAGCAGCAAAAAAAGAAAGCCGAAAAAGGACAGTTTTGACCAAAGCTTCATTTTTATCGCCTCCATAACTCAAAGTGTTCAAATCCAACTGCGCTTCCATTTGGATAGGTGCCGTGATAGATCACGTGCAAACCGACCTCGATCGGTTTATCTACCGGAAATTCGACCTCCTCGACAGTGAGCCATTGGCAACACGGATGCTATGTTCAAGCCGCCATGCGCGTTTCTGAACCGAAGTGGATTTCGATTTGGGGAATCGGTAGTGTTCCCTGCTTGAGAGTTTTGCCTAACTCGAGAATTCCATCCACAATCTCGAAAACTTCCTGCGCTATTTCCTCCGACAAATACGCTTCGCCACAATGAGAGCAGACATCTGCCGGAATTCCGGTAACAACGACCTGTAGCTTTGAGTCGGGACGGGTATAAGTCAGTGAAGTTGGTCCTTGGGCGGTTTCTCCGATTCGGCATTCGACACATTTCATTCTGTTCACCTCTTTCTCTTTTGGGATGCAATCCATTCCTTATCGTCAGGCACATAGGCTGTGACAGCGACGATTTGGTCATCATTGCTATAATCGACGACCACATGTACCGGAAGGTTGCTCATATCTGACAGCATACCATAAATCAGGTGACGCTCACGATCTGGATATGACTCGATGATTTTCCCAGTGAGGATAATTTGCTTCACGTCTTTCGGGCTAACACCATCTTTTGTTGCTTCCACCGCAGCGTGAGTTGTTATTCGCCATTGCCCTTTTTTGACCTGTCCCTGAATTTGCTCAAGATCCATGGCACCGTACTCCGCTGTTTATGGTGTATAGTTCAAAGCGTTGACAACTTGGACAGCTTGCCGGTAGTTGCGTTCCACACACTTTACAGAATTTTGCGCTTTGTCGATTTTCGTGTTGACAGCTTGGGCATTGCATTATTAATTCCCAATGGAACCTTGGCGGAGGAAACCAGACTTCCGAAGTCTGGGCTTATCCCGCCGTATATCCGCCATCAATCGGCAGCGCAATTCCGGTCACAAAGGACGATTCGTCCGACGCCAGATACAACGCGCCATATGCAATCTCCAACGGTTTAGCAAGACGTCCCATCGGGTGCTGTACTGCAAGGGCTTGATACTCCTCCGGCGTTTTCACGACATCGCGAACAAGCGGGGTTTCGACAAAACCGGGGCAGATGCAGTTGACCCGTATATTATTGGAGGCATAATCTAGTGCCATACCTCGCGTTAAGTTGACAACCCCACCTTTGGAGGCAACGTAAGCCGCGCGGGTTTTTCCGCCGACAACCCCGTAGATTGACGCCATATTGATGATGCAACCCCCATCGTTTTTAATCATTTCAGGAATCGCATATTTGGAGCAGAGATAGACGCCTTTGAGGTTAATGTCTATGCAGCGATCCCAATCCTCCTCTGGTAAATCCGCGACAGGCAAACGCATTGCAATTCCGGCGTTGTTGAATAGGATAACCAGTTTACCATAAGTTTCGATCGCCGCCTTCACCATGCTTTGAACATCTTCAGCAGAGGCCACGTCAGCACGCACAAAAATCGCCTCGCCTCCATCCGAACGAATGTGGTCAACCGTCTCTTTGCCCCCGGCTTCATTTTGATCTGCGACGACGACCTTCGCGCCTTCCTTAGCAAATAAAAGTGCGGTTGCTTTTCCAATGCCGGATGCACCGCCTGTGATGATTGCAACTTTGTCTCTAAGTCTCATAGACCTCTCCTTATGAGATTGGATTTACTGTCGATTTCAGCGCTATCGTTTCTCCTGCCAAGCTGCCGAATTCTCCTCTTTCTCTCCGATTGTGTTTCGTAGCATCCCGATCTTCTCAACTTCCAGTTCGATCACGTCGCCGGGTTGAATCCACCGATCCAACTCCCAACCGCAACCTTTGCCAACCGTTCCCGAACCGAGAAATTCACCCGGATAAAGGGTTTCACACTGCGATACGAAAGAGATCATTTCTGCGAAAGTATAGTACATGTCTGCTGTGGTGCCATCTGCCCACACTTCATCGTTGACTCGTCCTATCATCCGCAAGTTGTATGCATCCCCGATTTCGTCGGGCGTTACAAGGCAGGGCCCCATGATGTTGCTATTGTCGAAATCTTTGCCCTTCGCTGGACCAAGTGCCATCGTCATGTGGCGAAATTGAATGTCACGCGCACTGATGTCGTTATAAATCGTATAACCCGCGATGTAGTTCGGTGCTTCTTCGACCGAGATGTTTTTTCCTGTCGCTCCGATGTAAACGCCCCATTCCAACTCAAAATCGAGTTTGTCCGTGTAATTGGGCCACGTCACAACCGTCTCATGTCCGGCGATTGAAGCAGGGCTTGTGCTACCGCGATAGTAGTTTGGCAATTTGAACCACTCCGGAGAAATCTCTTTCCCCGTAATCCTCGCTGCGGCATCCATGTGCATTTTAAACACACCGAAATCCCGCAAGCTGGCTGGGCGCGGGAAAGGAGCAAGCAACTTCACTTGATTAAGTGGAAAAACAATTTGCTCGCCGTTAATCCCTCTCACGTCGGATTCGCCGGAGATCTGTTGTTGGGCGTACTCAAGGCTTGCTTGTGCGGCGTCCTTCGCTGCATTTCCCATCTCAAAGAATTGTAACATATCCGACGGCAAAATCGTATTTGCTAATTGGTAAGCAGCGGACTTGCCCATTGTTTCTGACAGATTTAATGCACAGGCAGAATTGAGATCAATGATGAGATCTCCCTCAATCCATGCGCCCAGCCGACGCTGGTTTCCCAGCCGTGTTGAAATTTCAAAAGTGACCAATTTCATAGCGATTCAACCTCCTTGTAGAAATCACACATCACGTTTGCGTTGGCTACAATATCTGAGCAACGTCAAGTTTTATATCAGGAAACATAAGCAACTCAATAGTGTCCCCGGCGTAATAATTGGTTCTTTGTCGATACGCCGCCGTACCATTCGGTTGCGAAATCGGTTCGCGGTATACCTCCAATATATTGTTGACCAGATCGACTAACCACACTTCGGGAATCCCAGAAGCTGCATACCGTGGAAGTTTCTCGGTCAGATCGTATTCCAAGCTGGTATCGGAAACTTCGACAACGAGCAGGACATCTTCGGGTTGCGGATGGGCTGTTGCATAGGCATCATCCCGGAGTTTGACGAGAGCGACATCCGGTTCAGGTTCGGTATCATCGTTAAGTACAATTGGATTTTGGACACTAATCCATGCCTGAGTTCCTACAAAACGAGGAAGTAGATTTGTCAGTTTGTTCACGACCGCCGCATGTTTTGTTCCAATAGGGTTCATTTTTCTAATGACTCCATCAATCAATTCGACAGGTTCGTCGGGACTCAAAATACCGATTTCCCCCATCCGGTGGTACTCTTTGACCGAAATGCCCCGGATCTCGTGAAGGGGAATGGAAATCGAAGGTTCTACGAGTGGAAATGTTTGGTGATATACTTTTTTAGTTGCCTTACTCATTTTCGTCCTCCTTGTTGAGATGTAAGCGTCGAATCCTTTATACGATTTTCGCAGATTTCGCGGAAAGGTTTCGGACTTCCGCTCCTACTAAAACGCGATTGATTCGTATAGCGCGTGCAATTTCTCTCCGATTCGACGCCAATCGTAATCGGCTCCGACACGCCTTCGCCCTTTTTCACCGATACGTCGCCGCATTGACCGATTGGAAATTAACTGGATGACAGCATCAGCAAAGCGAGAGGGGTCATCCACAATGAAAATCTCTTCTCCATCGATAAGATTCAAGCCCTCTTCTCCGACGCTTGTTGACACAATTGCTTTTTCCATGGCTAGTGCTTCCAGAATTTTTAGACGGGTGCCGCTGCCAATACGCAATGGGACGACGTAAACCGTTGCCTGAGCGATGTACGGTTTCGCATCCTCGACACGCCCAGTAACAATAATTCCCTGCCGATTTTCGAGTTGCCTCACACGTGTCGTCGGATCTTTCCCGACGATGTAAAACTTTATGTTGGGATGCTTCTCTTGGATTCTTGGAAAAATTTCATCTGCGAAATAAATCACCGCATCTTCATTTGGATACCAATCCATACTGCCCGTGTAGATGATCGTTGCATCTTCTTCAAGTGCATGATTTGGCTGATATAAATCGATATCAACACCATTGGGAATGACCTCAATGGCGAGATTCGGACAGGCTTGCTGAAGTAATTCCCGATCGATCTCAGACGCACAGGCGACGGCGTCAAATTGAGGGCTTATCACGCGCTCATGGCGAGCAAAAGCGCGTTTCTGAGTCCAGAACAGAAATTTTCGGCGCAGATTTGCGGTCTGTTCACAGAGCCGGTGCCAAATATAGGAGTCCACATTCTGCTGTGAGAGCAAACTTGGCACTCCCGTTTCCACGCGATACTGGGCGGTGTGAAACATTTCGTAGTGGATGAGATCGAATTTGTGGTTTGCCAACAATGCATGAAATTCCCTCCTGAAAGCGGGAATATCGTATCGTGCGATGGTAATCGGCTGTCTTTTCATAAGCGCCCGCATCCCGGTCCGAAATGTAAGGGGTGGCATGTGAGGTGGGTGTGGAACAAGATGGGCTTCAATCCCTAAACTCTGGAGATGGGCGATTCCTTGCTCATCCGTTGCTTCCGTTTCCAGCGCGAGAAAGGTGATCCGATTTTTCTTTGCAAGATGCTTGAGCAAATTTAGAACCCGGATACGTCCACCATCAGTGGATGGAAAAGGAACGGTAATGGATAGAAAAAGTATCCTCATATTTCAAGTCGCTCGTTTCTCCTATGGCGTTGGATACAGGACCTCCCCGTTCTCCAAAATCTCTGCGATGAAGGGGTCGCCAATCGCCAAGCGGTACTCAATCTCCCACGGCGTCAAGACAAGAATTTCTACAGAACGACAACGAAGCGTACACTGAATCGCTCTCCATCGACTAATGGAGCGATCCGATGTCCTTTTCGCAACTAACAACTGAATATCACTATCTTCGTGCGTTCCAAACAGGATAACCTTCTGTGGAGAATACTCGGAGATGAGTTTCTGCAAGATGTACCGGAGATCCCTTCTTTTGTCCTCAGAGCCTGCCACATCTGCCTCCAAGCCACCTTACATATTTGTCGTCAAACGCAGAAATATCTCTTCGAGCGTCATTTCGACCGATCGCATTTCCAGTAAACGCCACCCGTTCTGAACGACCTGTGATGCAACTTCCGCGCGGATGTCCGATTCCGTGCCATAATTGACGTGGAATGTCGGATTGTTGCTCCTACTCATATCTCGGCTGGTAACGTTGTTGACATTTGGAATTTGCGCTAAAGTCGTTTCGATTTCATCTGCCGGTCCTTCAACTTCAAGGTGGAGGGTTTTCGTATCGGCAAGTTCTGTCCGTTCACCATTGTCCGTCTCGATGGCGACAGCACGTCCATCCGATAACTTCACATCGCCAACGATTTGGCCTTCACTAATAATAATCAACCGCTCACAGGTCATGCTTGCTTCCGGCAAAATATGCGTGCTGAGAATAATCGTATGTTCTTTGCCGAGTTCTTTAATCAGTCCACGAATCTCTACAATCTGGCGCGGATCCAGTCCTGACGTGGGTTCATCGAGGATAATCACGTCCGGATCATGAATCAATGCCTGCGCCAAGCCCACGCGCTGACGAAACCCTTTAGACAATTGCCCGGTGATTTGATTGCGCCGCTCTGTCAAACCGCATGCTTCAAGGGCAATATCCAATCTGGCTTTCCGTTTATTACGGGGGATGCCTTTAATTTTTGAAATGTATTTTAGGTAACCGGTGACAGTCATTTCAGGATAGAGCGGTACACTTTCGGGAAGGTAGCCGATGTGCTTGCGAACGTCGAGAGATTCCTTGAAAACATCGTATCCTGCAATGGTTGCTTTCCCACTACTTGCGGGCATAAAGCATGTCAAAATGCGCATCGTGGTTGTTTTCCCGGCACCGTTAGGACCGAGGAAACCGACCACTTCGCCTTTATCAACGCGAAATGAAACGTCCTTTAGTGCCTGAAATGTGCCGTAATTTTTCATCAAGTTTTCAACTTCGATCATCTGTTCCCCTCGCTATTTGGATTCAATTGCATGATATTTTACCCGATTCCGGCTCTTATTTACCACTATCAAGTTAAGCGCGAAAACTCCGGTTGTCGCAGGACAACGGGTGTTTGCCCACAAGCGTTTAATTGCATGATATTTTACCTGATTCTGTAATTATTTACAACCAATGCCGCTGAATCAATTCAAATAAACTGAGGCTGGCAAATGCCGAAAGCATCATGATATATTTTTAAAAATCTCAGGCCCCAAAAATATTCAGAACAATTTGGGATATGTTCTGTCTTACACCATTGATGCATTTGGCCACTTCTGGAGTGGTAACTTTGTTGCCAGCAAGCACGGCTTTTCGGAACGAGTAAGCTGCTCGCTCTACTGTGCTAACGGCAAACTCGCACGGCAAGTAATGGTACATTTGGAGATAACAATAATGAAAAAAGAGATGAAAACCAAAAGCACGATAAACTTTCTCATCGCAGCATTTTGCGCGATAGGGCTTATACTTTCAGCCAACGCGCACGCGCAAGAAGAGCGATTTCAACGGAGCGGAGGGCCGTTTGGAAGAGACGGTGCAGACCAGTTGGTCAGAGCAGGGCTCGAAATTGGAACCCCTTTGCCGGACCTCACCGCCTACGACGCTAATGGTCAACCGTTCAAATTGAGTCAGCTAAAAGGACACTACTCAGTTATTGTCTTTGGCTGCCTCACGTGACCGCCTTTCCTGAGAAATGTCCCCAGTTTGGAGACAGTATATGAAGACTACTCGCCAAAAGGCGTTAAGTTCCTCTATATCTACAAGGCACTCGCCCATCCAGAACTGAATGGATACGTTAAGCCATTCACGCTCGACGAACGGTTGATGCACGTTAAAGAAGCGCAACGAACACTTGGCTCGAAAATCACTTGGATTGCTGACTCGATGTCGAACGACATTAAGCACGCCCTGGGTGACAGGGCTAACTCCGAGTTTGTTATTGACCCGGACGGGATAATTGTTCGTATGCGGTCGTGGAGCAATCCAGAGCAACTTCGTAAGGATTTAACAGAATTGGTTGGTCCAGTGGAGAATCCCACCCAGATCGCCGACCTAGATATGAAGAAAATCGAAGCACCCAAGGCAGCCGCTTCAGGGGTCGTTTCCCGAATCGAAAAGCCGGGTAGAATGCAACCGATCAAGATTAAACCTAAAATCGGGCTGAATGATACGCCTTTTTACGCAAAGCTTCGCGTCGAGGTTGAGCCACAGGTTTTGAGAACGGGGGCTGGGAAGATGTACATCGGCTTCCATATGGACCCGATTTATCACGTCCACTGGAACAATCTGGTCGAGCCCATTCGATATGAGCTAAAGGCAGCGAAGGGAACTATCGTATCTCCCGCATCGGGCAAGGGACCGGAAGTCAAAGAGGCATCTGACATCGATCCGCGGGAATTCTTGGTCGATATCGAAAATGGAAAACCCGGCGAACCGATTGAATTGACAGCCTATTACTTTGCGTGCAATGATTCGGAAGGCTGGTGCAAACCGGTGACCCAACGATATACAATCTACCTTGAACGAGACCGGGATGGTGGCAGGGTTCGGAGAGGAGGAGGTCCCAGTGAAGGTCGTGGATTTTTCCCCGGCGGCGAACGTGGCTTCCCCGGTAGGCGTGGTGACTTCATGGCGCAGCTTTTGGACAACGATAAAAATGGCGATGGCAAGATAAGCAAAGAGGAAGCCCCGGAACGATTCAAAGAACGTTTCGACTTTATGGATGGAAACGGTGACGGTTTCATCGACAAAGATGAATTGGAGAAAATGGCTCAGCGGTTTAGAGGGCGTGGAGGTCCCGGTGGTCGAGGTCGTGGACGTGCGAATCGTCGTGATAACCGGTAAGTCTCCGCACATCGGATTCGGCATGATGATAGTGTTATAAATCTGTCGATTTCCTCACCGAACTATGGTATCGCATGTCAGATTTGTCAATGACTTATCGAGACATAGACTCATCTTTCGCGTAAAATTTCGGACAGTTTTGTGAATTCGTGTGAGTGGTGAGTCGTGAGTGGTGGTGCGAGTTTGTGGCGCGTCTAGCATTTTTGTGCTAGATGAGGCATTGACTTCCCACCGGACAAATCGGAGGCATAATCGTCGAGGGAAGACCGATCATCAACTCCTTTCGACTGCTATCACCGTTGACCATTCGCCACTCTACCACTCACCCGTAATTGATTAAACTCACTTTCCGTTTACGCGAAAAGACAGACACACTGTGACAGATGGAGGAAAATATGAGGTATTTTTTGTTTCTAACCATGCTGGTTTTCACCTGCGCTTCTCTCGCTTTCGCAGGCACATCGACAGGACTCATCCTTTACTTGCCTTTCGATGAAGGGCGAGGGGTTCAAATCGAAGATCGCTCACGAAACGCGCTTTCTGGCGAATTATCGGGCAAGCCCCGATGGGTTGACGGGAAAGAGGGAACGGCGCTCCGATTCACATCCCCCACCGATTTCGTCTTGATTGAAACAGACAACTCCCTACCGATCGATAACACCATTACGCAGGCGGCATGGGTAAAAATCGATCGGTTCCCGGGACGGAACGCCGTAATTTTCGGCATCGGCGGCGATTTCGCACCGAATCAGAGACCCGACGGTAATCCGCCCAATGGAGAGCAACCGAATCCCGGCGAACGTCCTAACCCCGGTGAGCGTCCCAATGGCGGTCAAGGGCCGGGTGGACAGCAACCCGGTGGGAATCAACCCCCGAATGGACAAATGCCGGGTGGACAGCAGCCCGGTGGACAAATGCTGGCTCGATTCCAATATGGCGTTAATGCCGCTGACAACCTCGCCGTTTGGCCCATTGGGTCCGTTTTCGTTCAGCCGGACCTGTTTTCCGTCAGTGACACCGAAACCGAGTTGGAAACCAATCGGTGGTACTATCTGGCTTACACCTACACCCCCGAGGACAATAACGGGACCGTCGCAATCTATGTAGACGGGGAACTCACCTATTCTCAACAGATCCGTTTTCCCAGAGAATTTCCTGTACCCTTGACGAAAGTCACGATTGGCACTTGGGGGAATCGGGGCTGGACTGGCATTGTTGATGAAGTAAGACTCTGGAATCGCGCCCTTACCGCCGAAGAGATTAAGCAGAGCATGAATCAGAGCGGAGAGCAGCTTCTTACTGTCGAACCGCGTGAAAAACTCACGTCGTCGTGGGGAAGGATTAAGGCGGGGTTTTAGATCTCGGAGCTGTTGGATTTGTACATCTATTGTCGAGGATGGCTACGCAGAGCCTTCGCTTGGCTCGCTTCGCAAATAAGGCAGGAGTCCCTCCTGTAAACGCTTCCGAGCGCGGAACGGGTGGGATTTTACGGTACTGGTGGATCGCTTTAACCTGCGAGCAATATCCTTGAGCGAAGGCCCTACCTGATAACGAAGGATAAAGACTTCACACTGCTGGGGAGATAGTTGTTTTTGCAATCTTTCGTATCGCAACCAACGCTTTTTTTCGAATCAAGAGACTCACTCGCAAATCCATCTGTTTTTCAAAATCTGTCCTGGTGCATGACACTGTTATCGGTCTGTTTATCAATCGAGAGGAATTTGGGTTCATCGTTTAGCAAATCAACATTTTTAGAACACTACCCGGCATTATACATTCGCCGAATCTGATTTTCCCACGCAAATACTTTCCTCAGCCCGCCTTCGTTCCTTCCTTTTCTTACCCCTCAACACGCGACGTTTTAAGAACTTAACCCGCCTAAACTTTCGATCCCAAATTCCGTCAAAAGTCACTGCTAAGACGGATTTCAGAGTTATGTCAACCACCCTTGAGGAGATGATAATGATCAGATGCACAATTCGGTTTTTTACTTTTGCTTTCACGTTGTCACTTATCCATTTTATAATTTATCCTGCAATTTCTCAAGATGAGATGCCCCCTGAAATAGATCTCGCACAACCCCTCACCCTTGAACAGTGTATTCAACTTGCGCTGGTAAATTCAACCAATATAAGAAACGCAAGGATAGATCTCGTCATCGCTGAACTCCGCGTCAAAAATGCGCGTGCCCGATATTACCCTGATGTTTTTCTCAATGGTCGCTACAGTTTCTCAGATGACATCGACTTCGGGTTTGAGCGTGAGAATTATGACGCGGGTCTTAATGCTCAGTACACGCTGTGGGACAATGGACAAAGAGAGGCAAGTTTCTCGCAGGCAAAAGAAAGCCGTAATGCGACAACAAGTCGTAATGAACAGATTAAACAGAACCTAATTTTTCAAGTGACGCAAGCTTATTATAGTATACTAGAGGCACAAGAACTTTTCAAGGTGAGTGGAGAATTTTTGGCTAGATCTCAGGAAAACACGGCTCGCACTGAGGCTTTCGTGGAGGCAGGCATTCTGATTCCTGCAGATGTTGCTACCTCTCAGGTGAGAGAAGCAAACGATGAACTGAGTCAGTTGAACAATCAGAACGCCCTTGAGATTTCTATGGCAACGCTACCACGCTTAATGGGACTGGACCCGGTCAGAAACCCTTTAATCACGGTTGCCGAAGATGCAGACTATCAGCGTTATCGTGAAACGGGAAACATTGAAATTCTCGAAATCCTGATTGAAGAAGCAATCCAACGGTCACTGGAAAATCGCCCTGAATTCCCAGAAATTCAAGCGAGAATCAAGCAACTTGAATGGGATTTGACACTTGCAAAACTCAACCGTTGGCCTCGGCTGAACGCGCGGTACGATTTCGACGTTAACCTTGATGACTACCTGCGTGAACGCGAGAATTTTGAGGACTTCCGAAGTTGGAGTGTAACGGCGACGATGGACTTTCCTATCTTCGATGGTGGTGTCACAAAACGCCGCGTGCAAGAAGCTGAACTTGTCCTTGAACAGACTCGTGAGGATGCGAGCGACCTTGAGCGGTCTGTGGCGTTAGAAGTTCGCCAAACCTACCTCAATTTGAGGCGAGCGGAAAGAGCGATGCAGATTTCCGTTACCCAAGTCCGAAACGCTCAGTTAAGTCTGGACGTCATCAGAGGACGTTTCGAGCAAGAACTTGCAATTTTATTAGAACTCCTTGATGCCCAAACCGAGTTTGCACAATCCTTGACGAATCAGGTTCGAGCCTTCTATGATTATAAGATCACGCAGACGGCTCTACTGCGTGCAATGGGAGAATTGCAATGAAGAAGCGAAAAAAGGTGATCATCATCTCTATTGTGCTTGTAGCTGTTTTGGCAGGGATTGCGATTGCCGTAACGAGTATGAACGGCAGAAAGAAGAAAGGTGAGGACGTGAAGATGGAGGTTGTTCGGCGTGGCGAGTTTGTCGTGGAGGTCCGTGAAACTGGCAACCTCGAATCTCTTATCTCTGTCGAAGTCAGGTCAAATGTCGAGGGCGAGATTGAGCAAATCTTTGTCAAGGAAGGGGATTTTGTCGAGAAAGGTCAGAAACTCATTCAGATTGATGATCAGCAGATTCAAGAGCAAAAAAAGCAGGCTGAAGCAAACCGGGATGCACGATTCGCACAACTGCAGCAAGCAGAACTACGCATTGATATGACTGAAAAGGAGCAAAAGAGTAAAATCACGCAAGCTCAAAATGCGGTCAAAGTCGCAGAGGCGAGTTTGGAATCTTTAGAGGCAAATACAACCCAGCGAATCGCCGAAGCCGACACCCAAATTTCTACGACGAAAAACTTGCGGGAACAGGATTTAATCTCGTTGCGTCAGGCTGAAATCGGTTTACAACAGGCACAGCTCATTTTAGAACAATATCAATCCGGGGAGGAATCTGCGAAGATCTCTTTTGAAACGGCTGACTCGGAACTTAAACGGCAGCGAGATCTCTTCGAGAAAAAGCTAGTTTCAAAGAAGGCACTTGAAGATGCTGAAACACGCTGTGCTGGCTCGGATTCTCAATATGAAACGGCAAAGAAAAATGTCCAATCTCAACGCAAGGCGGTTGAATCTGGGACAGAGAATATTAAGGCAAGGGAACAGGCAATCGAAAGTCGGCAATCAACTCTTGAACTTCACCAACTGAATTTCACCTCAATCAAAGAGTCGCAAGCCGCGCAAAAAAGACAGCTTCATGCCGAATTGGAGAATGCAAGGATACGTCTACAGCAACTCCTAGAAACGACAGACCAAGAGAAAGATCTTACCCGTCATTCAGAGACGGGTGCAAAGGCCTCCTTGTTGGAAGCGCAAAGTCGCTTGGACGCCCAAGAAGAGCGTCTTACTTGGACAACAATTGTCGCCCCCATGTCGGGAACTATTACCCGGCTAGAAATTGAGGAGGGCGAAATTGTCACTTCTGGACGGAGTGCCTTCTCACGGAGCCCTGCTCTCATGATAATTGACGACCTCGACAGGATGATTGTGAAGACAAGAATCAATGAAGTGGAGATTGCACAAATTAAGATCGGCCAAGAAGCTGAAATTAAAGTTGATAGCTATCCTGACAAAGTTTTTGAAGGAAGTGTCATCGAAATCTCGCCGAGTGCAAATCCGCGCCAAGAACAGGGTGGGGATGGTATTATCACCTTTGAAGTCAACGTCGAAGTCCTTGGATCGCCATCTGAACTCCTACCGGGCATGTCAGCAGATGTAGACATCATTGTGTTTCACCGGAAGGACATCCTTCAACTACCTATCGAATCTGTCATGACTCCCGACATATTGACAGTCAAGGCAACCATTTCATCGGAAGATTTAAAACGGCTTCGCTCGGACGCAAAAGTCGAGGTTCAGAATCTCATCGGAAAGAAGTTTTCTGCAAGGGTCGGCAAAATTTGGACGAACAAATCGCGTGGCAATGTCGAGATTTTGCTTGACGGAACACCTCGGGGTTTGCGAACAGGTCCCACTGAAATCAATATTTTAATTCCTGATAAAACTCCAATCGATGGTGTTGAAGCTGAAATTATAAGCGAAAGAAAGTATTTCGTACAGCTTGATAAGGAAGTTCCGGAGGATATTCAAAAGAAACGGAAGAAAGATAAGAAAAATAAAGAGAAGGGAATAAAAACTCGCATCGAGGTAGGGAAACGCAACAATAGCCATTTTGAAATCCTGAGTGGCGTGATAGAAGGCGATCGCGTGTTTGTGCCTTCTATGGAGCAACTTACAAAGCAAGATCGGAATAAATAATGGCAGTGAGGAGGACCGCCAAGCGGTTCGCGATTTTGTGTAGCACACTGTAAAGCAAGTTTTGACACCTTGTAGTGACGACTTTAGTCGTTGATGATACCGCAAAAGCGACTCAAGTCGCCACTACGAATCTATCATGAATTTTACAGTGCAGTAGTCCGAAAGATGGTTTCTCGACACAACACAACAAAAAGTGAAACGTGAAATGTAAAGTTTCCCACCCTTTGCGTTTTACGTTTCACGCATTACGTTATGAGGTGCTACGTGTTCATTGATGTTCGGAATCTAACAAAGATATACCAGATGGGTGACGTTCAGGTTCACGCTTTGAGGGGCGTATCGTTTACTGTTGAATCTGGAGAGTTTATCGCAATTATGGGCCCATCAGGTTCAGGCAAGTCTACCCTGATGGATATCCTTGGCTGTCTGGCAAAGCCAACGGAAGGGGAATATTATCTTGAGGATGAAGAAGTTGGCAAGCTCTCAGATAACCAGCTTGCTGAGATCCGTAACCGAAAGGTCGGTTTTGTGTTTCAGTCGTTCAATCTTTTACCGAGAACAAGTGCCTTGCACAACGTGGAATTGCCACTCATCTACGCGGGGCTAAGGCGAAAAGAACGAAGACGCAGGGCTTTTGAATCTTTGGAAGCAGTTGGGCTAGCCGATCGCGTCCACCACAAGCCGAATGAAATGTCCGGTGGCCAGATCCAACGTGTTGCGATTGCCCGTGCGCTTGTGACCAACCCATCAATCATCTTCGCTGACGAGCCAACGGGAAATCTGGACACCAAGTCGGGCGCAGAAATTATGGACATTTTAGATCGTTTAAATGCGGACGGCAACACGATTATCATGGTGACACACGAGCGGGATGTTGCTGTACACGCACGACGCATCCTCCGCATTCGTGATGGCTTGATTGAGGCGGATGAAAAACGGAATTAGGACCTTGGAAATTGGGCAGTAATGCGGCAAGGATGCAAGTGAAACCTAAGTCCTCGATCATGCAATAACCATGCACCGAGTAAAAATCACAACCCCTTCACGTCTTCATTTTGCTCTCATCGATCTCAACGGATGGCTGGGCAGGATTGATGGTAGCATCGGTTTAGCGATTAACAGTCCGAATTTTCAGATCATCGCGGAGCGCTCAGATCGGATTCAAGTCGCGTCTGACAAATATCGCGAACGGGCTTATGCCATCTTTGAAAGGCTTCAAACGAGATACGATTTTCCGGGCATTCACGTCAGGTTTGCATCTGAAATTCCTGCTCACTCAGGATTTGGTTTTGGAACACAGCTTGCGTTAGGACTTGCTCAAGCCGTGAATACGCTTTACGAACTTGGTTTGAGCGTCGCAGAACTCGCTTTATCCGTTGGGCGTGGCGGCACATCAGGAATCGGTATTGCCGCGTTTGAAACGGGCGGCTTCATTCTGGATGGCGGACATCGTTTTCCCGACGAGAAATCCTCGTTTCTCCCATCTTCAGCGGCGGGGATGGTCCCGCCGCCGCCAACCCTCCTTCGTTATCCCTTCCCCGATTGGGACCTTCTTATTGTCATTCCGAATTGTACCCACATCTCCGGCGAAACAGAGGTCAACCTTTTCCAAACCCTATGCCCTCAACCGCACGCCACAGCAGCACAACTTTCTCACATCATTCTACTGCAACTCCTGCCAGCAATTGTTGAGAAAAACCTTCGCGCATTTGGTGACGCAATCAACCGCATTCAGACGTTCGGTTGGAAGAAGGTCGAAATCGACGCACAAGGTGGTGTGCTCCAACAAACGCTCGATTTCCTACGGGACAATGGGGCGATTGGTGCGGGCGTCAGCAGTTGGGGGCCAGCAATCGTCGCTCTCGGAGCAGACCTCCGTGACTTGAAGGAGAAGACCCAAGCATTTCTCAAAACCCTTCCTGATGGTGGAAGGTGTTTTATCACACAGGCAAATAATGAAGGTGCAAGCGTCGAAAGAGAATAGGGAAAGTTGTTGTGTGGAAACATCATCTTTCAGACGACACAGAAGGCGTGTGAAAATGCTCAATTGTCGTCAGTCGGTTTGCTGTGGAAATCTCAGTTCATTCATCTTCAACCAAATCGTGATACAATATCGCAGAGACTAATCTGACAAGGATGTACAAATGAAAAGACTCCGTGTTAGATTCATCAATCAGAAATGAAACATGCAGGGAGAATCACATGAAACTTGGAATTAATACCTTTTTCATCATGAAGTTCGGATTTGAAGCCGGGTTGAAATTCTGCCAAAATCTTGGCGTAAAAGCGGTCGAGGTCGCGGCGACAGGCCCTGCGACCAAGCGGTACGGCGATGTCGATAAATTATTGACCGACCCCGGCGAATTGAACCGATGGCGTGATGCTTATGCAAATCATGGGCTTGAGTTGTATTCCTTCTCTGCTCACGGCGCACCGCTGTCGCCGAACAAAGAGGTAGCTGCAGAGTATTCACGCCAGATTCGACAGGCGTGTAAATTGATGGAGCGGATTGGTGTAACACGATTGGTGGTGGTCGCGGGGCTTCCCGAAGGCGGCGAGGGAGACACCACGCCGAACTGGATTGTCAATACCGATAAAGACGAACTTCTCGATGCCCTTGAATGGCAATGGGAGAAGCGTCTCATCCCATATTGGAGAGAACACGGGAAAATCGCCGCCGAACATGGGGTGACATTGTGCTTCGAGATGCAGATCAATGACATGGTTCATACGCCGATCAAACTCAAGCGGTTGCGTGATGAGATTGGTCCGGTTGTCGCTTGTAACTTCGACATTTCGCACATGTGGGTACAAGGCATCGACCCGTTTGAAGCAATGCGCGATCTGGGTGACCTCATTCAGAACGTCCACCTCAAGGACACGCTCATCCACGCACCTAACGTTCGACGCTACGGAATGTTTGACACGACCGACTCCATCCACGCTGAACAACGTTCGTGGTCATTTACACTGCCCGGTTGGGGGCACGACAACCAGACCTGGCGCGAGGTCATTACAACCCTCCGCTTTTTGGGCTACGAGGGCATCCTCTCGCTTGAGATGGAGAGTGAGTACATCGAAATCGAGGAAGGGTTGCAAAAAGCGGCGGCGTTCATCAAGCCGATGATTTTGGAACAGCCGAAAGGTCCGTCGTGGTGGAAAGCGGCAGAGTTGCATGAACGTTGGAAGCAGGCGCAGTCGGGCGAGTAATATCGTTTTCTGCTTTGTTCTGAGAACCCGCTTGGTTTTATTGAAGGGTTAAACGATGAAAATCGACTGTCACATACACGTCAATGGTCGGCATCGCAAATGGGGTTGGGACGACAATGACCGCATCATCGAAGCGCACATCGGTGGCGGAGGTGATTGGGAGTGGGCAATCGACATTTCCGAAGCGATTCGACACGCATACGTGCCGATTGTGGCGGATGTGACATGGAATGGATAGCTGCTGGATGAAATCGCCGAGGCCGTTGCTTGTTGGTAGATTCAAAATGATGTAGGAAGCTAAATTTAGGAGTGCAACAATGGCTTTATCGTATATTTACACAGGTTTCGAGAACGCATCTCCACTCGATTGGGAAGTCGATTCTGACGGGACTATCCAGATTAGTTTGCTCTACGACCACGAGCGAAACTCGCCAAATCGGGCGGCAGGGCATTGGCATTTCCAACTGCATGCTCAGGCGGATTCAGAGCTAACTGTTGTGTTGAAAAATTTCGATAATATCTGGAACGGGAAGCCCGGTTCACCGATTTCCGATCGTTCTAACTGCTACGTGTCGATCGACGGAAAACATTGGTCAGCCCTTCCGGCGAAAAAAATCGATGGAAACCGCCTCGAAATTCGCGTCCACATGAATGAAAATAAACTCTATCTTGCCCGACTTGAGCCGTACCGACTCAGTGACCTCGAACGGTTAATTGCAGAAATCCGCGACCATCCCCTCGTCGAGATAACTCCAATCGGCAGAACGGTTGAAGGGCGTGAACTCGAACTCATTCGAGTTGGTGAACCGAAGGCACCGTATCGAGTGTTGTTGCGGGCTCGGTCTCACCCGTGGGAACCGGGCGGAAATTGGGTGGTGCAGGGATTGATAAAAAGCCTTTTGCGCGATGCGCACGACACCCAAAACTATTGCGTCTACATTATGCCGATGGCGAGCAAAGACGGCGTCGTTCGTGGGCATACCCGCTTTAACCTGATGGGAACAGACCTGAACCGGAATTGGGATCGGCCTGCCCACCCACATCACGCTCCCGAAAACCTTGCTTTAGAAACGGCATTGAACACTATGATTGATAACGACATGCGTCCCCATCTGGCGATCGATCTGCACAATGATAACAGTGGAAAACTCCACATCAGCCGACCTGCAATTAACCTCGAATCATACCTCGCTAACATGAAGCGATTTGAAGATCTGATGCG